>NZ_JBEZYG010000033.1:0-75134 GCF_040638385.1 Streptomyces sp. NPDC026589 | reverse complement strand
CAGGGCTCCACGCAGCCGGCATGCGGAGCGGAGCGGGCAGGGGGTGTCGCCCTCGCACTCGACCACTTCCTCCGGCCCCTCCAGCTCCCCGTCAGCGGCGGATGCCAACATTCTCCCGCAGCTGTACAGCGACGATGCTGCGGCCACGTCGCCGCAGTGGTCGAGTGGCGATCGAACTTCCAAAGCGGTTGTCTCGGATGGCGACGGACGGGAGCCCGAGGGCCGCCCGCGCCCAGCGCCGGGGCGGGCCCCGCTTTTCCAGGTGGCCCCCTCACCTCCGGTACAACGCCTCGATCTCCCCCGCGAAGTCCCGCGCGATCGCGTCCCGCTTCAGCTTCAGCGACGGCGTCAGGTGGCCCTTCTCCTCCGTGAAGTCCACCGCCAGGACCGTGAACTTACGGATCGACTCCGCGCGCGAGACCAGGCGGTTGGCCTCGTCGACCGCCTTCTGGAGCGACGTGCGCAGGTCCTCGTCGTGGATCAGGTCCCGCATCGGGATGTCCTGCTTCTTGGTCATCTGCCGCCAGTGGTGGAGGCCGTCCGGCTCCAGGGTGAGCAGGGCGGTGATGAACGAGCGGTTGTCGCCGACGACCATGCACTGGCTGACCAGGGGGTGGGCGCGCAGCCAGTCCTCCAGCGGGGCCGGGGTGACGTTCTTGCCGCCCGACGTGATGATGATGTCCTTCTTGCGGCCCGTGATCGTCAGATAGCCGTCCTCGTCCAGTGCGCCCAGGTCGCCCGTGGGGAACCAGCCGTCCGGCAGGAGCGCCGGGGTCACCTCCGCCCGTTCCCCGTCCCAGTAGCCCCGGAAGACCTGGTCGCCCCGCAGCAGCACCTCGCCGTCCTCCGCGATGCGCACCGACGTTCCGGGCAGGGGCCAGCCGACCGTGCCCAGGCGGGGTTTGAGGGGCGGGGTCACCGTGTGGGCGGCCGTGGTCTCCGTGAGTCCGTAGCCCTCGAAGATGCCGATGCCCGCGCCCTCGTAGAACGCGGCGAGCCGGCGGCCGAGCGGGGAGCCGCCGCAGATCACGTACCGGACCCTCCCGCCGAGCGCCGCCCGGATACGGCGGTAGACCAGCGGATCGTACAGGGCGCGGGCGGCGCGCAGGCCGAGGCCCGGGCCGGGGCCCGTGCCGTGTTCGGCGGCCTCGACCGCCTTGCCGTAGCGCTGGGCCATGCGGGCCGCCCGGTCGAACGAGGAGGCCCGGCCCATCTTCTCGGCCGTCGCCCGGCCCGTGTTGTAGACCTTCTCCAGGACGTACGGGATGGCCAGGAGGAAGGTCGGGCGGAAGCCCGCCAGGTCGGCGAGAAGGTCCTCCGTCCGGATGGACGGGGCGTGGCCCAGGCGCACCCTGGCCCGCATGCAGCCGATCGCCACCATGCGGCCGAAGACGTGCGAGAGGGGGAGGAAGAGGAGGGTGGAGGCCGGGTCCTTCGAGACCGATTTGAAGACCGGGTGGAGGAGTTCGATCGCGTTGTCGACCTCGGCGAAGAAGTTGCCGTGGGTCAGGACGCAGCCCTTCGGGCGGCCCGTGGTGCCCGAGGTGTAGATCAGGGTGGCGGGGGTGTCCGGTTCCAGGGAGGCCCGGCGGGCCGTGACCGCCGCGTCCGGGATGTCCTTGCCGAGGGACTTGAGCCGGCTGATCGCCCCGGTGTCGAACTGCCACAGATACGCCAGGCCGCCGAGCTGCTTGCGCTCCTGGCTGATCAGGCGGCCCTGCTCCTTCGTCTCCACCGCGCACGCCACCGCGCCCGAGTCCTGGAGGATCCAGCGGGCCTGGAACGCGGAGGAGGTCGGGTAGATGGGGACCGTCACCAGGCCGGCCGCCCACGACGCGAAGTCCAGCAGGGTCCACTCGTACGTCGTCCGGGCCATGATCGCGACCCGGTCTCCCGACCGCAGGCCCTCCGCCATAAGGCCCTTGGCCACGGCCAGCACCTCGGCGGCGAACTCGGCGGCCGACACGTCCCGCCACGCGCCCCCGGCGTCCTTGCGGCTGAGCACCGGGTCCGACGGGGCCTGTCGGGCGTTGTCGAACGGGATCTCGGCCAGCGAGCCGCGCTCCACGGCCGGTGCGAACTTGGGAACGGAGACCTCCTGGACCCGCCCGTCGGGGCCTCGCTTCTTCGTCGGCTCGACCAGAACGGGCTTGGCTGCGGCGGCCGTTGGGGTTGCGGTTGTGGCGGCGGAGGGTGGCATTGACACGTGCGGCTCCTCGGTTCGGGGGTCGGGCGGGTCGGTGGGCCGGGTCGGTTGGGCGGGTCGGTTCGCCGGGTCGGTTGGGCCGGTCGGTTCGCCGGGTCGGTTCGCCGGGTCGCCCGTCCGGCAGGGGACGCGGGCAGGCAGCAGGCGGGTCAGGGGCGTTCGAGGATGGCCGTCACCCCCTGGCCGCCCGCCGCGCAGACCGAGATCAGGCCCCGGCCCGGCGCGTCCCGTTCCGCGAGGAGCTTGGCCAGGGTGGCGACGATCCGGGCGCCCGTCGCGGCGAAGGGGTGGCCGGTGGCCAGGGAGGACCCGGCCACGTTCAGCCGGGCCCGGTCCACCGGGGCCAGGCCCTGCTTCTCCCAGGCGGCGAGAGTGGCCAGCACCTGGGAGGCGAAGGCCTCGTGGATCTCGTACAGATCGAAGTCCTCGATGCCGAGACCTGCCCGCTCCAGCAGACGCGGCACCGCGTACGCCGGGGCCATGAGGAGGCCGTCGTCGCCGTCCACGTAGTCCACGGCCGCCGTCTCGTACAGGGAGAGGTAGGCGAGCGGCTCCAGACCCCGCTCCCGCGCCCACTCCTCCGTCGCCAGCAGGACCGTCGCCGCCCCGTCCGTCAGCGGCGTCGAATTGCCCGCCGTCATGGTGGGGTCGGGGGCGGAGGCACCGAACACCGGCTTCAGCCGAGCCAGTTTCTCGACCGTCGATCCCGGGCGCAGGTTCTGGTCGCGGTCCAGGCCCCGGTAGGGGACCACCAGGTCGTCCAGGAAGCCCCGTTCGTACGCGGCCGACAGGCGCTGGTGGCTGGTGGCGGCCAGCAGGTCCTGGTCCTGGCGGCTCACCTGCCAGCGGCGCGCGGTGACGGCGGCGTGCTCGCCCATCGACAGGCCGGTGCGGGGTTCGGCGTTGCGCGGGATGTCCGGAACGAGGTGGCGGGGGCGGACGGCGGCCAGCGCCCTGAGCCGGGCGGGCGTCGTCTTCGCGCGGCGGGCGGCGAGCAGGATGCGGCGCAGTTCGTCGTTGACGCCGAGCGGGGCGTCGCTGGTGGTGTCGGAGCCGCCCGCGATCGCCGAGTCGACGGACCCGAGCGCGATGGTGTTCGCGGCGGCGATCACCGCCTGGAGGCCCGTGCCGCAGGCCTGCTGGATGTCGTACGCCGGGGTGCGCCGGTCGAGCGCGGAGCCGAGGACCGTCTCCCTCGCCAGGTTGAAGTCGCGGCTGTGCTTGAGGACCGCGCCCGCGACGAACGCCCCGACCCGGTCCCCGGCCAGGCCGTGGCGCTCCACGAGGCCGTCGAGCGCGGCCGTCAGCAGGTCCTGGTTGGAGGCGGTCGCGTACGGGCCGTCGGAGCGGGCGAAGGGGGTGCGGCTGCCGCCGATGACCGCGACGCGGCGCGGCTGGGGCAGGGCGAGGGGAATCGACGGGCGCGGGCTCGTCACCGTGACCATCTTGTCTCGGTCGGTTCGGGACGGGGCATCTCGACCAGCTCCTGACTCTTAAGTAACCTTACTCAAGAGTAAATCTACGACCGAGCAGGGAGTCAGGACAATGGCCGATCGCTATCTGCACCTCACCGGCACAGCACCCGGCCGCTTCCTCACCCGGCGGCTCGGCCTGCCGCAGCCCGCCCCGCTGCGCCGCTGGACCCTGGAGACCCCGCGCCTGGACGGACCGCTGCTGCACCTGACCGCCGGGACCTCGGCGATCCGGGACGGACTGGCGAAGGTGCTGGCCACGACCGGGCTCACCATCGAGGAGCGGCCGACGCGGCCCGCCGGGATCGTCCTGGACGCCACGGGGGTCACCTCCGCCCGGGGACTCGCCGAGGTGCACGCCGCCCTCCATCCCGTCGTACGGTCGCTGGCTCCCGGTGGCCGGATCGTCGTCATCGGCACGCCGCCGGCCGTAGAGGACCACCATCAGGCCGCTGCCCAGCAGGCGTTGGAGGGCTTCGTCCGGTCGCTGGGCAAGGAGGTCGGGCGGGGCTCCACGGTCCAGCTCGTGCGGCTCCCGGCCGACGGGACGCCGGAAGCCGCCGAGTCCACCCTGTGCTTCCTCCTCTCCCCCCGTTCCGCGTATGTCAGCGGCCAGGTGATCGAGCTGACCGCCGCCGCCCCCGACTCCGCCCCCGGCTCCGCGCCCGACCGGTCGGCCCCGCTCTCCGGCCGTACCGCGCTGGTCACCGGCGCGGCCCGGGGCATCGGCGCGTCCGTCGCCTCGGTGCTGGCCCGCGACGGCGCGCACGTGATCGCGCTGGACGTCCCCGGGGCCCAGAACGACCTGGTGCGCACCGCCGACCGGCTCGGGGCCACCGCGCTGCCGCTGGACATCACCGCCCCCGACGCCGCGGCCCGCATCGCCGCCGCCGCACCGGACGGGCTCGACGTCCTCGTCCACAACGCGGGCATCACCCGCGACCGCCGCCTCGCCAACATGCCGGCCGAACGCTGGGCCCAGGTCATCGAGGTCAACCTCGACAGCGTGCTCCGCACCACCGACGAACTCCTGGCCGCGGGCGCCCTGAACCGGGGCGGCCGGATCGTCGCCACCGCCTCCATCGCGGGCATCGCGGGCAACGACGGCCAGACCAACTACGCGGCCGGCAAGGCGGGCGTCATCGGCCTCGTCCGCTCGCTCGGCCCCCGCGCCGCCGCCGAGCACGGCGTCACCGTCAACGCGGTCGCCCCCGGCTTCATCGAGACGAGGATGACCGCCGCCGTGCCGTTCCTCATCCGCCAGGCGGGCCGCCGCATGAACTCCCTCTCCCAGGGCGGGCTTCCGGCCGATGTCGCCGAGGCCGTCGCCTGGCTCGCCCACCCCGCCTCCGGCGCCGTCAACGGCCAGGTGCTGCGCGTCTGCGGCCAGAGCCTGCTGGGGGCGTGAGTCGGATGCCCTCGCTCAGCACCTCGCTCGCGCGCGGGGCCCTCACCTCCCCCTTCAAGCGCGCCGGACGCCCGGACGCCACCCTGCCCCCCGGCCGCCTCACCCGCCCGGCCGCGCCCGTCGCGCCCGGGCCCCTCGCCGCGTACGGGAGGATCTGCGGGTTCCCGGAGTCCGGGGCGCTGCCGCTCACGTACCCGCATGTGCTGGCCTTCCCGCTGGCCATGCGGCTGATGACCGGACGCGCCTTCCCGCTGCCGGTGCTCGGGCTCGTCCACACCTGGATCGAGATCACCCCGCACCGGGTCACGGGGCCAGGCGAACCACTCGAACTATCGATCTACGCGCAGGAGTTGAGGCCACACCGGCGGGGCACCGAGGTCACCATGACGACCGAGGCGCGGGTGGGCGGGGAGCTGGTGTGGGAGTCGCGCAGCGGCTATCTGTCCCGGCACCGGCGGGCGACGCCGGGCAACGCGCCGGAGGGCCGCACGATACCGGGCGGGGCGCGAGGCCGGGCGACAGCCGCACCAGGCCCCGCCACCGCCGCCCCACCGGCCGCCGAGGCCCTGCCCGCCCGCGCCGAGTGGCGGCTTCCCGGGGATCTGGGGCGGCGGTACGGAGCCGTCTCCGGGGACCGCAACCCGATCCATCTGCACCCGCTGACAGCCCGGCTGTTCGGCTTCCCCCGGGCCATCGCGCACGGCATGTGGACGGTCGCCCGCTGCCTGGCCGAGGCCGACGACCCGGCCGGAATCCGTTCCGTACGGGCCGAGTTCAAGGCTCCCGTCCTGCTGCCCGCCACCGTGACGTACGCGGCCGACGCCGCCGGGACCGCCTTCGAACTGCGCGGCCCCGACGGGCGCGTGCACCTCGTGGGATCGGTGATCCGGGAGGCTCCCTAGGAAGCCGGAGGGGTCCAGGGCCGGGCATGCATCAAATTCTCCAGGCCCGCCCAGGCAAAGTTCATGAGGGTCGCAGCGGCCTCCTTCGCCGAGACGTCCGGGGTGTCGTTGGCCCAGCCCGCCAGCGACTCCGCCGCACCCACCAGTGCCTGCGCGAGCCCCGCCACGTCCCGGTCCGCGAGTGCGGGGTCGCTGTGCGCCTCGCGGGCGGCGGCCCCGATCAGGCCCGTCACGAACGCGACGATCTCGTCCCGCATGGAGCTGAGTTCACTGACGAACGGCTCCCCGTGCGAACGCGCCTGGCGGTGCAGGACCGACCAGCCGTCCGGGTTCTCGGCGGTGTGGAGGAAGAACGCCCGCAGCCCCGCCCACAGTTGGCCGTCGGCGGGCAGCCCCGGCTCCACCCCGGCCCGCACCGCCTCCAGCAGGGCGCTCGCCTCGCGGCGGATGCAGGCGGAGAACAGTTCTTCCTTGGAGTGCAGATACAGGTAGACCAACGGCTTGGACACGCCCGCCAGCTCCGCGATCTCGTCCATCGAGGCGGCCCGGTATCCGTGCCGGCCGAAGGTCCGCACCGCGGCGTCCATCATCTGCTGCTCGCGCACGGCGCGCGGCATCCGTTTGCTCTTCACTGCACCCACGTCCGGATCCTCCCCGCCCCCACTGCCCTGCTCCCGCCCCAGGGTACGGCGGCGCGCGGCCCCGCGTCGTGGCGAGCGATCACCGGCGGCGGGGCGGCCGGGGTGCGACCGGCGGAGGAGAGGGGTCATCCCCTGGTCCGACAGTGGGTCCACCCGGCGTCCGATGTGCCCGTCCGGTCACCTGCCTAGCGTTGTGGACATGACGATCTCCCTTCGCAACAGGCCGGCCGGGGCCGCCGCCGCGGCGCTCGCCCTGGCCGCTCTGGCCGCGCTGGCCACGGCCGCGCCCGCCTCGGCATCCGGCCCGGCGCCGACCACCGCCTTAGCCCCCGCCCCCGCCTCCGCCGGCCCCGGCGACCGGGCCGAGCCGTCCCCGCCGACGCTCCCCCCGCCCACCGGCCGGTACGCCACCGGCCGCGACACCCTGCTCCTGACCGACCACGCGCGCACCGACCCATGGGTACCGGCCGCCGGGCCGCGCCAGTTGCTGGTGTCGCTGAACTACCCGGCCCGCCCCGGCACCGGCGGCGACCCGGCCCCGTACATGACGGAGGAAGAGGCGCGGCTGATGCTCGCGCAGCGCGGTCTTGAGGACGTCGTGCCGCCCGCGCGGGTCAGCGCCACCGGCACCCATGCCCGTACGGCGGCCCGGCCGGCCCCGGGACGCTTCCCGCTGGTCCTGCTCTCCCCCGGCTTCGGCACGCCCCGGGCCACGCTGACCGGGCTCGCGGAGGAACTGGCGAGCCGCGGTTACGTCGTGGCGACCGCGGACCACCCGTACGAGTCGACCGGTACGCAACTGCCCGACGGGCGGGTCCTCACCTGTGCGGCCTGCGACAAGGTGGACGCGCAACCCGACCAGGCCGCGCGGCGGGAGGTCCTGGCCGACGTCTCCGCCGGGCGGGCCGACGACTTCTCGTTCCTGCTGGACCGGCTGACCGGCCCGGACCCGGCGTGGCGGCACGCCCGGACGATCGACCCGCGCCGGGTGGGCATGGCGGGCCACTCCATCGGGGGCAACGCGGCCTCCTCCACGATGGCCGCCGACCGCCGGGTGGACGCGGGGATCAACATGGACGGGACGTTCTTCGACCCGGCCCCCGTCCGGGGACTGGACGGGCGGCCGTTCCTGATGCTGGGCACCGACCCCGGGCACGGCCCCGGCGGCGACACGTCCTGGGACGACGCCTGGGACCGGCTGGACGGCTTCAAGCGGTGGCTGACGGTGCGGGACTCCGGGCACTTCACCTTCACGGACACCCCGGAGATCGGTGAACAGCTCGGCATCGAGGACCCGGACGCGCCGCTCTCCGCCGCGCGCTCGACCACGATCACCCGGAGCTATGTGACGGCCTTCTTCGACCGGAGCCTGCGCGGCCGGCCGGCCCGGCTGCTGAACGGCCCGACCCCGGCCAACCCCGAGGTCCTCTTCCAGCGCCCCTGACCGCGCGCGAGGCCCTGGGACACGACCGCGCCTCCGGTCCACGTACGCGTACGTGGACCGGAGGCGCGGTCGTCGTGCGGGGCGCGTGCCGCCCGCGTGGTCAGGCGGGGGCGGGCAGGGTCACCTTCCGCTCGGCCTCGCGGACGTCGTCCTGGCCGAAGGAGTCGATCGGGGAGGAGGAGGCGGAGTTGTACGCGTCGTGGTCGAGGATCTTCTCCCGGGCCGAGACGATCACCGGGACCAGCGCCTGTCCGGCCACGTTGGTGGCGGTGCGCATCATGTCCAGGATCGGGTCGATGGCCATCAGCAGGCCGACACCCTCCAGCGGGAGGCCCAGCGTGGACAGGGTGAGGGTCAGCATGACCGTCGCGCCGGTGAGACCGGCGGTGGCCGCCGAGCCGATCACCGAGACGAAGGCGATCAGGAGGTAGTCGCCGATGCCCAGCTGCACGTCGAAGATCTGCGCGATGAAGATCGCCGCCAGCGCCGGGTAGATCGCGGCGCAGCCGTCCATCTTCGTGGTCGCGCCGAACGGCACGGCGAAGGAGGCGTACTCCTTCGGAACGCCGAGGCGCTCGGTGACCCGCTGGGTGACCGGCATGGTGCCGACCGAGGAGCGGGAGACGAAGGCGAGCTGGATCGCGGGCCAGGCGCCCTTGAAGAACTGGAGCGGGCTGACCTTGGCGACGGTGGCCAGGAGCAGCGGGTAGACGCCGAACATCACCAGGGCGCAGCCGATGTAGACGTCGGCGGTGAAGGTCGCGTACTTGCCGATGAGGTCCCAGCCGTAGTCGGCGATGGCGTAGCCGATGAGGCCGACGGTGCCGATCGGGGCGAGGCGGATGACCCACCACAGGGCCTTCTGGAGCAGCTCCAGGATCGACTGGCTGAGGGTGAGGATCGGCTGGGCCTTGTCACCCAGCTTGAGGGCGGCGATACCGGCGACGGCGGCCATGAACACGATCTGGAGCACGTTCAGCTCGGTGAACGGCGTGATCACGTTGTCCGGGACGATGCCGGTCAGGAAGTCGATCCAGCTGCCCTTGGTCTCGGAGAGCGCGCCGTCCTTCGGCGTGAGGCCGGTGCCGGAGCCCGGGTTGGTGACCAGACCGATCGCGAGGCCGATGGCGACCGCGATCAGCGACGTGATCATGAACCAGAGCAGGGTGCGGGTCGCGAGCCGGGCGGCGTTGTTGACCTGGCGCAGGTTGGTGATCGACACGAGGATCGCGAAGAAGACCAGCGGGGCGACGGCCAGCTTCAGCAGCTGGACGAAGAGCGAGCCGATCTCGTCGAGGGTGGTGACGAGCCAGCCGAGCTCCTGGCTGCGGGCCAGCCAGCCGAGCAGTACGCCGAGGACCAGACCGACGACGATCTGGGCCCAGAACGGGAACCTGGATATACGGGGACGGGGCCCGGGGCCGGAGCCGGTGGGCTCCTCGGCCTCGGGGGCGGCGGACGCGGGGTTCGCGGACACGGACACACTCCAACTGGGGACGCATCGGGACGCACGGAGGCAACCGTGCGGTCGTGCGGTGGAACGGGGACGGGGTCGCGGCGCCCGCGTCGGGGGCGGCACCGCTGCATGATGCCGTATCAGACCTCGCGGCAACAGACCGCGGACATACAGCGGCAGAGATCGACATGCAGGCGCGCCACGAGCGGGATGCTCACGGCAGGACGGAGGCGCACGGCTGTCTTCACGTCGAATACGTTAACACTTGAACTTTGGGAACCTCAAAGCCTTTCTTTGGCTTCCGGGTGGAGGTCCGCCGGGTGGGAATGGCTGGAAAGCGACACAGAAGGGCGGAGAACGCCGCGGACCCCGGTGCTGGAGCCTGTTGGCTCCCGCCCGGGGTCCGGCGGAGAAGGGTGCGCGCGGCGTGCGCGTGTGAGGAAGCTTACGTGGCGCCTACAGGTGTCACGGGTGCTACTGGACCGCGTCCTCGCGGGTGCGGTTGGCGTCGAGGCGCGCCTTGGTCCGGTCAACGGTGGAGACGATCTGCTCGGACATCTCGTCGCGCTGCCTGCGCAGCAGCACGTAGCTGAGCGGGGCGGAGAGGAGGAGACCGAGGAGGATCACCCAGATGGCGTTGGAGCCCCCGAGCCCTGCGGGCACCAGCCCGAAGTGGACGGCGACACCGGCGGCGAGGAAGCAGCCGACGAAGATCAGCAGGCGCAACGCCGTGTAACGGATCAACGCGCTCGGCTTGGCAGCGGACACGGCTGGCCCTCTCTCTTCCCATGGACTCTCGACACGCTTCTGCCCGTCCAGTGAAGCATGGCCCGAATTCTCTCGGTTCAGGGGGTTGCCGGGCCCACGGCGGGCCCTCGACTCAAGGGAACTCCGGGCCCAGCGGCAGCAGCATGACGATGTCGTCGCGGTCGTCGCCGGGGGCGACCCGGATCGCGTCCGGCACCCGGCCGACCTCCTTGTATCCGCAGGCGGCGTAGAAGCGGTCGGCGCCGGTGCCGCCCCGGCAGGTGAGGCGGATCGCCTCGATGCCCTCGACGGAGCGGGCGGCGTCGGCGGCGGCGGCCATGAGGTCGCGGCCGTACCCCTTGCCCTGGTGGCGGGGGTGGACCATGACGGTGTAGAGCCACAGCCAGTGCTTCATCAGCCGGTGGTCGTTGAGGGTGAGGAAGGCGGTGGCGGCGACGGCGCCCTCCTCGTCGCGGCCGATGAGCAGCCGGGCGCGGCCCTGGTCGATGGCCACGAGGTGCTTGAGCAGCTCGGGCCGGATCTCCTCGGCCGTGACGGGCGGAACGAAACCGACGGCTCCGCCCGCGTTGCTGACATCGGCCCAGAGGGCGGTGATGCCGTCGCGCAGGGCGGGGGTGAACGAGGGGTCCAGCTCGAAAGTAAGTGCCATAGAGGCAGAGTAACCATTACACCCCGCAGGGCTCAACCCTGTCCGAAACGCGAGAAAGCCCCGGCCGGGACGGCGGCCGGGGCTTCTCGCGCTTCGGGGTCGGACAGGCCGGGCTTCAGACGCGCATCGGCTGCGGCGACTCGCGGCGGTCCGCCTCGGGACCCGGGTACTCGCGCAGGATCTCGTACCGCGTGTTCCGCTCGACCGGCCGGAAACCGGCGTCGCGGATCAGGTCCAGCAGATCCTCGCGGCCGAGCTTGTTCGGCGTGCCGAAGTCGTCGGCGTCATGGGTGATCTTGTACTCGACGACCGAGCCGTCCATGTCGTCCGCGCCGTGCTGGAGCGCGAGCTGGGCGGTCTGCACACCGTGCATCACCCAGAACACCTTGACGTGCGGCACGTTGTCGAAGAGCAGCCGGGAGACCGCGAAGGTCTTCAGCGCCTCGGCGCCGGTCGCCATCGTGGTGCGCGCCTGGAGCTTGTTGCGGACCTTGCCGTCCTTCATGTCCACGAAGTCGTGCTGGTAGCGCAGCGGGATGAAGACCTGGAAGCCGCCGGTCTCGTCCTGCATCTCCCGCAGCCGCAGCACGTGGTCGACGCGGTGACGGGGCTCCTCGATGTGCCCGTACAGCATCGTCGCGGGGGTCTTGAGCCCCTTCTCGTGCGCGAGGCGGTGGATGCGCGACCAGTCCTCCCAGTGGGTGCGGTGGTCGACGATGTGCTGGCGGACCTCCCAGTCGAAGATCTCCGCGCCGCCGCCGGTCAGCGATTCGAGACCGGCCTCGATCAGCTCGTCGAGGATCTCGGAGGCCGAGAGGCCGGAGATCGTCTCGAAGTGGTGGATCTCCGTCGCCGTGAACGCCTTCAGCGCGACGTCCGGGAGGGCTTCCTTCAGCGCGCTGAGCGAGCGCGGGTAGTAGCGCCACGGCAGCGTCGGGTGGAGTCCGTTGACGATGTGCAGCTCGGTGAGGTTCTCGCCCTCCATCGCCTTGGCGAGGCGGACGGCCTCCTCGATGCGCATCGTGTACGCGTCCTTCTCGCCCGGCTTGCGCTGGAACGAGCAGTACGCGCACGAGGCGGTGCACACGTTGGTCATGTTGAGGTGGCGGTTGACGTTGAAGTGCACCACGTCGCCGTTCTTGCGCGTGCGCACCTCGTGCGCCAGCCCGCCGAGCCACGCCAGGTCGTCGGACGCGTAGAGGGCGATCCCGTCCTCGCGGGTCAGCCGCTCGCCGGCCCGGACCTTCTCCTCCAGCTCGCGCTTGAGTCCCGCGTCCACTAGGGCGCCTCCCATATCTCCGTGTTTCGACTCCGCCCAACCGTACGCCTACGCCTCTTCGGGAAGTTCTCCGACCCGGTTCTCCCACTTGGTGGAGAGCACGATCGTCGTACGCGTCCGGGAGACGCCCTTCGTACCGCTGAGGCGGCGGATCGTCTTCTCGAGACCGTCCACGTCACCGACCCGGACCTTCAGCATGTACGAGTCGTCGCCCGCGATGAACCAGCAGTCCTCGATCTCCGCGAGGTCCTTCAGCCGGCGCGCCACGTCCTCGTGGTCGGCCGCGTCCGAGAGCGAGATCCCGATCAGCGCGGTCACGCCGAGCCCCAGCGACGCGGAGTCGACGGTGGCGCGGTAGCCGGTGATGACACCAGCGGTTTCCAGCCGGTTGATGCGGTCGGTGACGCTGGGCCCGGAGAGCCCCACGAGCCGTCCCAGCTCGGCGTACGAGGCCCTGCCGTTCTCCCTGAGGGCCTGGATGAGCTGCCTGTCCACCGCGTCCATGTGACTGAAACCTTCCATTGTTCAGCAGTACCGCGAGTCTACGTGTAGAATCTAAGGCATGCAGGACTGACGCCCTGCAAATCTTCTAGAACATCCAAGAAACGCTTTCGAATCTTCAGGAGTGAACTTCACCGTGTACACGATCGAGATGGCCTACGCCCGGATGCGCGAGCTGCAGGACCTGGCCAACCGCTCGCGTGCCCACCAGCCCGCCGCCGCGCACCGGGTCGACAAGACCCGCACCCCGCGCGCGCACAAGAAGCGCTGACCAGGACCTGACTCACCGGTCCTCCAGGTACTGACCAGGGCCTATCGGTCCTGAGGGCCTCGGGAACCGCCACCGAGCTCTCCTTCCCAGCGGCGGTACAGCCGGTGCGGCACGCCTCCCGCGTCCAGCACCCGCCCCGCGACGAAATCCACCAGATCCTGGATATGCGTCGCACCCGCGTAGAACGCCGGAGAGGCGGGCAGCACGATCGCGCCCGCCTCGTCCAGGGCCACCATCTGCTTCAGCGTCTGGCCGCTCAGCGGAGTCTCGCGCACCGCCACGACGAGCGGGCGGCGCTCCTTGAGCGTCACGCTCGCGGCCCGCTGGAGCAGATCCTTCGACAGACCGAGCGCCACTCCGGCCACACAGGCCGTCGAGGCCGGCACGATGAGCATCCCCTTCGCCGGGTACGACCCGGAGGACGGCCCGGCCGCCAGATCACCGGCGGGCCAATGGCGTACGCGCTCCAGCTCCGCGTCCCCGACCGCGAACGCGTCCGGCTTCCCGTCGGCCCCCCGCTCCAGCCAGGTCCGCAGATCCTCGCGCCAGTGCCCGTCCCGGAACGCGATGCCGGTCTCGTCCAGCAGCGTGAGCCGCGAGGCCCGGCTCACCACCAGGTCCACGCTCTCGCCCGCCGCGAGCAGCCCGCGCAGAACGGCGGCCGCGAACGGGGTACCCGAAGCACCGGACACCCCGACAATCCAAGGCCGCCGCTGCTGATGAGTCACTGAAGTCCTGGATTCCACACCTGCGAGCCTATCCGGCGGGCCCTCGCGCCCAGCACCCGGAACCGGGCGGGCGCCGCAGACGTTCACCGGGTGACGGGCAACCGGGGGAAGGGGCTGACCATGGGCGACTACTGGACCACCGGCCGGACCACGGGCAACGGCGCCACCGGCGGTGCGCGGGCCCTCACCGCGGGGCTCCTGATGGCGGGCTGGGTGGCCCTGCTCTGGATCCTCGAAGGGATCGACACCGCCACGGGCAACGCCCTGGACACCTACGGCATCAGCCCGCGCGAGACGGCGGAGCTGCGGGACGTGGTGCCCGCCGCGTTCCTGCACAGCGGCTGGGAGCACCTGGCCTCCAACAGCGTCCCGCTGCTGGTCCTCGGTTTCATCGCCGCCCTCGCGGGGCTCCGCCGGTTCGCCGCCGTCGTCGTGACGATCATCCTGGTCAGCGGCCTCGGCGTCTGGCTGACCGCCCCGGCGAACACGATCACGCTCGGCGCGTCCGGCGTGGTCTTCGGGCTGCTCGGCTATCTGCTGGTCCGCGGCTTCGTGGACCGCCGCCCCTGGGACGTCCTCATAGGCGTCGGCGTCGCCGTGGTCTACGGCTCGCTGCTGTGGGGCGTCCTGCCGACCGACTCGGGCGTCAGCTGGCAGGGCCATCTGTTCGGCCTGGCCGGCGGGGTGGCGGCGGCCTTCCTCTTCCGCCGCCCGCGCCGCGCACCGGAGAACCTGGTCACGGTCTGAGCCGGACCTCCGCTCACGGCGTGAGGCCGCGCACCAGCAGGTCGAGCAGCGCGCAGGCGAACAGCGCGATGCCGATGAAGCCGTTCACCGAGAAGAACGCCCGGTTCAGCCGGGACAGATCGTGCGGCCGCACCACCCGGTGCTCGTAGACGAACGCCACCGCGACGATCACCATGCCGATCCAGTAGAAGAGCCCGGCGTGGGTGGCCAGGCCGAACCACGCCAGCAGCCCGGTCGTGACCACGTGGCACACCCGCGCGCCCCACAGCGCCGCCGGAATCCCGAAGCGCGCCGGGAAGGAGAGCACCCCGTGGGCCCGGTCCGCCTGGACGTCCTGACAGGCGAAGATCAGGTCGAAGCCGCCGATCCAGATCCCCACGGCGAGCCCGAGGATCACCGCGTCCCACGACCAGCTGCCGGTCACCGCGAGCCAGGCGCCGACCGGTCCGATGGCCTGCGCCAGGCCCAGGATGGCGTGCGGGAAATTCGTGAACCGCTTGCCGTACGGGTAGAGCACCATCGGCACGACGGCCAGCGGCGCGAGCACCAGGCACAGCGGGTTGAGCAGGGCCGCCGCGCCCAGGAAGACGGCCAGCGCGACCAGCGCACCGGTCCACGCGGACTTCACCGACACCGCGCCGGTCACCAGCTCACGGCCCGCGGTGCGCGGGTTCCGGGCGTCGATCTCCCGGTCGATGATCCGGTTGGCGGCCATCGCGAACGTCCGCAGCCCCACCATCGCCAGCGTGACGAGCAGCAGCGTGCCCCAGTGGATGCTGCCGTCCAGCAGGAACATCGCGGTCAGCGCGGCGATGTACGCGAACGGCAGCGCGAAGACCGAGTGCTCGATCATCACCAGGCGCAGGAAGGACTTCACCTTGCCGGCCGAGGGCGCGGGCCCGGGAGCGGACGCCGCTTCCGTCGTACTGCTCACAGCCCGTATTCCTTCCAGCGACGGTCGACCTTCGCCGCCGTCTCCGGGTCGGACTCGACCATCTCCGGCCATCCGCCGTCCCGGGTGTAACCCTCGGTGGGCAGCTTCTTCGTGGCGTCGATGCCCGCCTTGCCGCCCCAGAACTGCTGGTACGAGGCGTGGTCCAGGTGGTCGACCGGCCCCTCGGTGACCGTGAGGTCGCGGGCGTAGTCGGTGTTGCCGAGCGCCCGCCAGGCGACCTCGTGCAGATCGTGGACGTCGCAGTCGGAGTCGACCACCACGATCAGCTTGGTCAGCGACATCATGTGCGCGCCCCAGATCGCGCTCATCACCTTCTGGGCGTGCTTCGGGTACTTCTTGTCGATCGAGACGATCGCGCAGTTGTGGAAGCCGCCCGCCTCGGGGAGGTGGTAGTCCACGATGTCCGGCACGATGATCTTGAGCAGCGGCAGGAAGAACCGCTCCGTGGCCCGGCCCAGCGGCCCGTCCTCGGTCGGCGGCCGGCCGACCACGATGGACTGGAGCAGCGGCCGCTTGCGCATGGTGACGCAGTCGATGGTCAGTGCGGGGAACGGTTCCTGCGGGGTGTAGAAGCCGGTGTGGTCCCCGAAGGGGCCCTCGGGGAGCATCTCGCCCGGCTCCAGCCAGCCCTCGATGACGACCTCCGCCTGCGCGGGGACCTGGAGCGGCACGGTCTTGCAGTCGACCATCTCGATCCGCTTGCCCTGGACGAACCCGGCGAAGAGGTACTCGTCGATGTCCCCGGGCAGCGGCGCGGTGGAGGCGTACGTCACGGCGGGCGGGCAGCCGAAGGCGATGGCGACGGGCAGCCGCTCACCGCGCCGGGCGGCGACCTGGTAGTGGTTGGCGCTGTCCTTGTGGATCTGCCAGTGCATCCCGATGGTGCGCTTGTCGTGCCGCTGGAGCCGGTAGAGGCCCAGGTTCCGGACGCCGTTCTCGGGGTGCTTGGTGTGGGTGAGGCCGAGGTTGAAGAAGGAGCCGCCGTCCTCGGGCCAGGTGAACAGCGCGGGCAGCTGGTCCAGGTCGACGTCGTCGCCGGTCAGCACCACCTCCTGGACGGGCGCGTCGCCGGTCTTCACCTTCTTCGGCGGTACGTGCACCATCGAGCCGAGCTTTCCGAAGGCCTCCCGCACCCCGACGAAGCCCTGGGGCAGTTCCGGCTTGAGGAGTCCGCCGATCTTGTCGCTGATGTCGCTGTACGACTTCAGTCCGAGGGCCTTCAGGAGGCGCCGGTCGGTACCGAAGACGTTCATGGCCAGGGGCATCGAGGACCCCTTGACGTTCTCGAACAGCAGGGCGGGCCCGCCCGCCTTGTTGACCCGGTCGACGATCTCGCCGACCTCCAGGTGGGGGTCGACCTCGACCTTGACGCGCTTGAGATCACCATCGCGCTCAAGAGCCCGGAGCAGGGAGCGAAGATCGTCGTAAGCCATGCGGTCCAGTTTGTCATCCCCGCCCACGCGGCCCCGCCGGGGCTCCCCCCGCGCCGCGCGCCGAAAGTCCGCCGACCGTCCGGGCACGCGCCCGGCTGGTCCGCCTCCGGGCCCCGGTTCCTTCATGCCGAGCCGGTACCCTGGCCGCGACACCGGGCTTCATCCCGCCCGCCGCCGCTTCCTGGGGGACGCACCATGAGAGCCCTGATGTTCATCGTCCCGCTGGCTCTGACGATCTACGCGTTCATCGACTGCCTGAACACCACGGAGGAGGACACCAAGCATCTGCCGAAGATCGCCTGGGTCTTCATCATCCTGCTGTTCTGGATCGTCGGCCCGGTCGTGTGGCTCGCCGCCGGTAAGAAGCGCCACAACAGGGCCGGGGGCACGGGACCCGCCTGGCAGCGGCGCGGGCGGCAGCAGTGGGTGGCCCCGGACGACAACCCGGACTTCCTCAAGTCGCTCAAGGACGACAAGGACGCCGAGGCAGCGGCCGAGGAGGAGCGGGGCCGCCGCGACGGCGGTACGGGCCCTGACGACAAGACCCCGCCGGCCTCCTGACGGCGCACCACCGATCCGCTACGCGACGGCTCCCCGGACGAGAATCCGCCCGGGGAGCCGTCGTACGTCGTGCGCGGTTTCTCAGACCCCCGCGTTCTCAGACCCCCGCGTAGGAGTGCAGGCCGGAGACGAAGATGTTCACGCCGTAGTAGTTGAACAGCCAGCAGGCGAACGCGACGAGCGCCAGGTAGGCGGCCTTGCGGCCCTTCCAGCCGGCGGTGGCGCGGGCGTGCAGATAGGCGGCGTAGGCGACCCAGGTGATGAACGACCAGACCTCCTTGGGGTCCCAGCCCCAGTACCGGCCCCAGGCGTCGCCCGCCCAGATCGCGCCGGCGATGATCGTGAACGTCCACAGCGGGAAGACGGCCGCGTTGATCCGGTACGAGAACTTGTCCAGCGTGGACGCCGAGGGCAGCCGCTCCATGACCGAGGTGGCGAACTTGCCGGGCGTGCCTCCGGAGGCGAGCTTGCTCTCGTAGGTGTCGCGGAAGAGGTAGAGGACCGTGCCGACCGCGCCGAGGTAGAAGACGGCGCCGCAGATGATCGCGGTCGAGACGTGGATCCACAGCCAGTACGAGTGCAGCGCGGGCACCAGCTGGTCGCTGTCGGTGTAGAGCGTCGTGACCGCGATGCCGAGGTCCAGCAGGACGGTGGTGACCAGCGGGAGGCCGATCCAGCGGACGTTCTTCTTCAGGGCGAGCAGCACCAGGTAGGAGCCGACCGCCACCGTGGAGAAGGTGATGGAGAACTCGTACATGTTGGCCCAGGGGGCCCGCTGCACCGACAGGGCGCGGGTGGCGACGCCGCTCGCCTCGACGAGGAACGCCACCACGGTCAGCGAGACCGCGATCCGGCCCCACAGGTCGCCCTTGAACGTGCCGCCGGCCGCACCCGGGCCGTCGGGCACGTCACGCGTACCGGTGGCGGAACGGGTGATGACCTCGGGCCGGTCCAGCACGGCCGTGCCGCCGACGCGCGCCTTCCCCCCGGTGGCGGCGGACGCGGAGGCGGACGCTCCGGAAGCGGACAGCGCGGCGGCGGTGCGGCCGACCTTGCTGCGGCTGCCGAGCACCCACTCCGCGATGTGCGCGAAGAAGGCCAGGGTGTAGACGGCCATCGACGAATAGATCAGCACATTGCTGGTGTTCGCCAGGCTCTCGTTGGTTGCGGCGGCGAGATTCACTTCTCAGCCCCTTCGGCAGGTGCTTCGGCAGGATGTACGGGCCGGCTCCCGGCCTCGTTCGTGACATCGTTCGTGGCGCCGGTCGTACCGGGCCCGTCCGGCGTATCCGGTTTCTCCGGCGTGTCCGGGGCCTCGGCGGCGGCGGGGGCGACGGGCGCCGTGGTGACCAGAGCGGCCGACAGGTCGCCCAGCTCCTCGGGGAGCCTCGCGGACTCGCTGCGGCCCAGGCCCGCCATCTCCACGACCGTGACGCCGTCGGCGCCCCGGACCGCCCGCACCCACACGCGGCGGCGCTGGATGAACAGCGAGCCGGCGAGTCCGGCGATGGCGGCGACGGATCCGCCGAGCGCCCAGCCGTTGCCCGGCTGCTGCGAGATCTGGAAGCTGGCCCACTCCTCGACGCCGTCGAAGGTGATGGATCCGGCACCGTCGGGCAGGTCCAGCTTCTCGCCCGGCATCATCATCTTCTTGAGGAGCTCGCCGTCCTCGCCCTTGAACTCCTTCATCTTGGACGTGTCGAGCTGGTAGACGTTCTGCGCCAGCCCGGAGTCGACGCCGAGGGAGCCCTGGTAGGCGCTGAGCGCCAGTACGGGGAAGTCCAGGGCGGGGAACTGCGAGAACATCTGGCCCTTGCCCTCGCCGGCGAAGGTCGGCACGAAGAAGGCCTTGAATCCCAGCTGGGTCTTCTTGCCGTTCTTGTCCTTGTAGCCGTCCATCACCTTGATGGCGCCGGACGAGGTGATGTTGTTGTCGATCGGCAGCAGCGGGACCGCGGACCGGGAGACGACCTTCCCCTTGCCGTCCCGGACGGTGACGACGGGGGCGTAGCCGTGGGCGATCAGATAGATCTTGGTGCCGTCCACGACGAGCGGCTCGTTGACCTTGATGACGTCCTTGCGCTCCGCGCCGTCGGCCCCCTCGGTGTACGTCACCCGGGCCTCGAAGGTCCGCGGGGTGCCGCGCTGCGGGCCGCTCTTCTCGTACGTACCGACGAACTCGTCGAGCACGAAGCTGAACGGGGCCAGCGAGTCGGAGTCGTAGAGCGAGCCCGACTTGAAGTCGTCGTACTGGGTGAGCGTGTTGGAGAAGCCGTCGCCCTCGACGATCAGCTTGCCGCCCTCCGACTTGAAGAGCTGCCCGGAGGCGAAGGCCACCAGCATCACGATCAGGGCGATGTGGAAGACCAGGTTCCCGGCCTCGCGGAGGTAGCCCTTCTCGGCGGCGACCGCGTCGCCCACCACGTGCGCCCGGAAGCGCCGCTTGCGCAGGAGGGCGAGGGCCGCCGCACGGGCCGCCTCGGGTTCGGCCTCCGTGCGCCAGGTGGTGTACGCGGGCAGCCGGGTCAGCCGCTTCGGGGCGCCCGGCGGGCGGCTGCGCAGCTGGCCCACGAACTGGCCGGTGCGCGGCACGATGCAGCCGATGAGCGAGACGAACAGCAGGATGTAGATCGCGGAGAACCACACCGAGCTGTAGACGTCGAAGAGCTGGAGCTTCTCGTAGATCGGGGTGAGGGTGGTGTGCTGGTCCTTGAAGGCCTGCACCTTCATGTCGTCGACGCTGGTCTGCGGGATCAGGGACCCCGGGATGGCCCCGAGAGAGAGCAGGAAGAGCAGGATCAGCGCCACCCGCATCGAGGTGAGCTGACGCCAGAACCAGCGCGCCCAGCCGGTCACGCTCATCGCGGGTACGCCGGCCCCGGTGTCGGGACGCTCCTCACGGGGCGCGGTGGAAAGCTGTTCGCCCGCCGCACCGTGGGCGGAGCCCTGATCGCGCTCGGCCTCGCGCTGCCGCGTCTCCGTGCCGTTCGACTTGCTCATGAACTCAGATCCCTACAACGAAGCCGCTGGACCAGCTCTGCATGTGCTGCATGAGCGTGGCCCACACACCGGTCAGCAGCAGGATTCCGGTCACGATCATCATGCCGCCGCCGATCCGCATCACCCATGCGTAGTGGCGCTTGACCCAGCCGAACGCGCCGAGCGCCTTGCGGAAGGCGACCGCGGCGAGGACGAACGGGACACCGAGACCGAGACAGTACGCGACGGTCAGTATCGCGCCGCGTCCGGCGGTGGCGCTGTCGGTCGACAGAGCGAGTACGGAGGCGAGGGTCGGGCCGATGCACGGCGTCCAGCCGATCCCGAAGAGCGCGCCGAGCAGCGGCGCGCCGGCCAGTCCGGCCACCGGCCGCTTGTGGATGCGGAACTCGCGCATTGTCACCCCCGGCAGGAGCCCCATGAAGAAGACGCCCATGAGGATCATCAGCACGCCGAGGACCTTGTTGAGCACCTCGGAGTGCGCCTGGAGCTCGTGGCCGAAGTAGCCGAAGAGCGCGCCGGTGGAGGCGAACACCACGGTGAAGCCGAGGACGAACAGCGAGGCGCCCGCCACCACCCGGCCTCGGCGGGCCTCGGCGAGGTCCGTGCCGCTGACCCCGGTGACGTAACTCAGATAGCCGGGTACGAGCGGCAGGACGCAGGGCGAGAAGAAGGAGACGAGACCGGCCAGCAGGGCGAGCGGCAGAGCGACCAGCAGCGCCCCGGTCAGGACGGTGTCGTTGTACGCGGCCAGCGTGACGGTCTCGTGGTGGGCGGCGAGCGGGATCACTGGATCACTTCTCCGCGATGATCGGGTCGATCATCTCGCGCAGCTCGTCCGCGTCGAGCGCCCGGAGCGTGCGGGCGGCGATCTTCCCGTCCCGGTCGAGGACCACGGTGGACGGGATGGCCTGCGGGTTCAGGGTGCCTTTGGGGAAGCGGAGGATGAGCTTGCCGATCGGGTCGTAGAAGCTCGGGTACTCGACCCCGTAGTCCTTCTCGAAGTTGATCGCCTTGTCCCGCTCGGGATCCCGGGTGTTGATGCCGACGAACTGGACGCCCTGGGCCTTCGTCTCCTCGGAGACCTGCGCGAAGTACTTCGCCTCCAGCCGGCAGGGGCCGCACCAGGAGCCCCAGACGTTGAGCACGACGACCTTGCCCTTGTAGTCGGCGATGTCGAGCGGCTTGCCGTCCAGACCCTCGCCGTCGAGCTTCGGCGCGGCCACCCGGTCCGCCTTCGCGACGGTGGAGATGCCCCCGCTGCCGGTGATGAAGTTGGTGTTGCCGCCGCCTCCGGCCTTGTTGCCGTCGCCGCACGCGGACAGCGTCAGGGCACCGGCCACAGCGGTGGCGGCGAGCAGGGTGAAGCGGCGTCGGGACGCGCGGCCAAAGCTCATGTGAAAAGTTTCGCATGGCGGATTCCGGGCTTCCCCGCGCCCCCCTCGGTGCCCGTAAAGCCCCTTGTCAAGCCTGTTTAAAGAAGGAGTTCCAGCCGCCGGCGGGCGCCTGTCCGACGTCCAGTGTCCGGAGCTTGGCGAGCACGGCGGGATCCTGAACGTCGAGCCAGTCGACGTACTGCCGGAACGAGACGAGACGCACGTCGTCCTTGTCCGCCACCTTCTTGATCACTTCTTCCACGGCGTCCATGTAGATGCCGCCGTTCCACTCCTCGAAGTGGTTGCCGATGTAGAACGGCGCGCGATTCGACTCGTACGCGCGCTGGAAACCGGCGAGATACGCCCCGGTCGCCTGGGTCCGCCAGCCCGGATAACGCGAGGGCATGCCCTTCGTCGAATTCTTCGACTGATTGGCGAGGATGTTGTAGTCCATCGAGAGCACCTCGAAGGAGTGCCCGGGGAACGGCATCGCCTGCAACGGCAGATCCCAGACGCCGCCGCGCTTCACGGGCCAGGTCTGGCGGCCTCCCGGTGAGCTGGCGTCGTAGCGCCACCCCAGTTTGCTCGCGGTCGGCAGGAGGTTGTCCTGGCCGAGCAGGCAGGGCGTGCGGCCGCCGATCAGTTCCTTGCGGTAGTCGAACGGAAGCGGATCCTCGTTCTCCCAGCCGGTGTTCGTCCGCCATTCCGTGACGAAGGACACAGCCTGATTGATCTCGCTGTGCCATTGGGCGGGCGTCCAGCGCTCGACGGATCCGGAACCACCGCAGAAATGCCCGTTGAAGTGGGTGCCGATCTCATGGCCGTCCAGCCACGCCTGGCGTACGTATTTCAGGGTGTCCCTGACGTGATCGTCGGTGAGATAGCCGATGTCGGAGGCGCCGCGGGGGTTGTTCGGCGGACGGTAGAGGGATTTCTTCGACTCGGGCAGCAGATAGATGCCGGAGAGGAAGAACGTCATGGCCGCGTCGTGCTCCTTGGCCAGTTCGAGAAAGCGCGGGAAGAGCCCGTTGCCGACCTCGCCCGCGCCGTCCCAGGAAAAGATCACGAACTGCGGCGGCTTCTGGCCGGGTTCGAGCGGGACGGGCGCCTGCGGCTGGTTGGGCTGTTTGCCGGTGTCGGCGGTCGAGCCGTCACCGATCAGCCGGACCTTGTTCTTCGGCACGCCGTTTCCGCTGCCGTTGCCGTTGCCGCTGGTGCCCGCGTCGCCTCCGCCGCCCCGGCCGGGACCTCCGTCGCCGGAGGAGCCCGAGGCGCCACAGCCGGCGAGGCCGATCGCGGCTGCGGCGCCGAGCCCCGCCCCGAGCAGGCCCCTTCGATTGATCTCGCGCATACCGTCCCCATCTGCGGTCGTTTTATCTCAATCTCATACAAACTGCTGAAGGGTTAGATGGGGCGCGTAACACGTCGGTTCCGTGCATTTGGGGACTTTCTTTACGCTTTACCTCACAGCTCGACCGACGGTCCGCCCGATCCGGGCGCGACACGTCCGTACGACGCTCGCACGCGCTTACGAGCATCCCTGATGGGGGACGCGGGAGTGGCCCTGCGCAGTTCTGCCGTCGGCCGACGGATCATCGACCGGTTTCGGGGCCACCGGTCGGCGCCGACGGATCGGCTTCCCTGGATCGTCGAACTCATGCGCGGGCGCGGAGACGGCCCGTCGGCCGTCCTAGGTCCTTTCTGCCTAGCGGAAGGTCTCCACCAGGGCGTCGGCCAGGAGCCCCTGCCAGCAGGCGTGGTCGCGGCCGCCGTTGTGAACGGTGCGGACGACCCGGTACCCCCGGGCGCGCAGCGCCGGGACGAGAGCCTCTCCGTGCTCGGCCCAAGCGGCCCCGTCGTGCAGGCCGAGGGCGAGGTGGACGACGGGGCCGAAAATCCGGTCCCCGCCGGCCGTGGCCTGGTCCCCGTCGGCCGTCCGGCCCTCGCCGGCCGTGGTCCGGTCCCCGCTGTCAAGGAGTCGGCTCCCGCCGTCGGGCATCCGGTCCGCCTCGCCCGGGGCCCTTTCCTCGCCATCGGGCCGCCCGTCCGGCGAGGGTGACTGGACGAGGACCCGGCCGAAGCGTTCGGGCCGGGTGAGGGCGGCGTACAGCGCCGTCGTCCCGCCGGGCCCCTGGCCGGAGACGACGGTCCGGTCCGCGTCGGCGGTCAACGGCCACCGGGCGCGCGCCCAGGGCAGCAGTTCGTCGGCGAGGAAGGCGGTGTAGGCCTCCCGCCCGCCCGGGTCGCGCCGCCGGGACCCGGCGGCCTCGCCGTCCTCGGCACCCTCGCCGCCCTCGCCGTCCGGGGAGAGCACGACGAGCGGCGGCAGGGCCCCGTCGGCGATCAGCGCGTCCAGCGTGTCCTGGAAGCCGAGTCGCCCGAACCACATGCCCCCGTCGCAGAGCACGAGCACCGGCAGCGGCCCCGGCACAGGCACAGGTACCGGCCGTCCGTCTCCGGGGCGGTCCGCCCCCTCCGGCGGAAGGTACGTCCAGACCTCGCGCTCCTCGCCGGGCGACCGGCCGGCGACGGTGTGCCGCTCGACGGCTCCGCGCCGAACGTCGGCCCGCCGGCCCGCCCAGGGTTGGGGCGGGGCCTCCGGCAGGGCGAACACCGAACTCTCCACCGCCCGCCGGCGGACCGGCAGCCGGCACGGGTTGAGGGGGTCCGCCCCGCCGTGCGCCGTCAGCGCAGCCAACCGCCGCTGGAGCAGGGCGGGATCGACGGGCGCGGGGCCCGGGGAGATGTCGGCGACCAGCCGGTAGGACCCTCGGTGGTCGGCGCGCAGCCGGTAGCCGAGGTACCAGACGTCGGTGCCCGGGAGGTGGCGGAGGAGCGTGCCGGCCCGCCGGTCGGGGTCGCCGATGCCGGTCGCCATCAGGAGGACCTGGCGGGTCGCGCGGTGGCCGCGCCAGAGGAAGGTGACGGCGCGATGGCCGGGGGCGTCGTCGAGCGCTTCGACGAGCGGGGTGCCAGTACGGGTCGCCTCCTCCCAGAACGCCTCGGTCAGGGCGTCCCGGGCGGCGGCGTCCCGGGCGGCTTCGAGCTGCCGGGCGAGCCGGGCCACCCGGGGGCCGGTGACCGGCCGGGGGGCGGCGTCCGCCGCACGGGCCGCGTCACTCATCGGCCGGCCTCACCGGGGTGGCCCGCTCGGCCGGTCTCCGGTCGGGCGTGGTCGTGGTCGTGGGGGCAGTGCGGATCATCGTTCCACCGTTCCGTCGCAGGCGTCCGTGACCACGACGAGCCCCACGGGAACCAGCAGGGCCCGACGGGCCTTCGACCCGCCCACCTGGAGTCAAGTTAGCTTAGCCTAAGCTAACTTTTTGTTGGTGCTGCGCAAAAACAGGAGGCGCGGAAAAAGGAGACGGGACCGCCCGCCGCGGTGCGCGGCAGCCGGTCCCGTACGTCCCATGGATCCCGTGGATCCCGTCCCGTGGCGTCGGACTACGCGCCGAACGCCTTGGACTGCCCCTTCGCGGCCTTCCCCTTCACCGGCTTGGCCCCGGCCAGCAGGTGCGCGGGCACCAGGTCGCGGGCCGGCTCCGAGTAGCCGACCGAGACGATCCGGTCACCCCGGTAGGTGAAGCTCGTCAGCGAGGCCAGCGTGCACTGCCGCTTGCGCGGGTCGTGCCACAGACGGCGGCGCTCGACGAAGGAGCGCAGGATCCAGATCGGCAGCTGGTGGCTGACGCAGACCGCCTCGTGGCCGCGCGCCGCGTCCCGGGCCGCGTCGAGCGCACCCATCATCCGGACGACCTGCTCGATGTACGGCTCGCCCCAGGACGGCTTGAACGGATTGGTGAGGTGCTTCCAGTTGTCCGGCTTGCGCAGCGCGCCGTCGCCGACGCCGAAGGTCTTGCCTTCGAAGACGTTGGCCGCCTCGATCAGCCGGGCGTCGGTGGCGAGGTCCAGGCCGTGCGCCTTGGCGACGGGGGCGGCGGTCTCCTGGGCGCGCTCCAGCGGGGAGGCCACGACATGGGTGATGTCGCGCTTCTCCAGGTGGTCGGCGACCCGGTCGGCCATCTTCCGGCCCAGGTCGGAGAGGTGGTAGCCGGGGCGGCGCCCGTAGAGCACGCCGTCCGGGTTGTGCACCTCGCCGTGCCGGACCACGTGCACCACGGTCAGCTGCTCGTCGCGGCCGACGCTCTCGTGGTCCGTGCTCTTCTCGCTCATGCGGTGGCCTCCGCCGCGGCACGGGCGGCGGCGGGCAGGGCGGCGGCGATGCGCTCGACCGCCCGCGCGTCGTGGGCCGTGGAGACGAACCAGGACTCGAACGCCGAGGGCGGCAGGTAGACGCCCTGCTCCAGCATCGCGTGGAAGAACGCGGTGAAGCGGAAGACGTCCTGCTTCTTGGCGTCGTCGTAGTTCCGGACGGGCTCGTCCGTGAAGAAGACGGAGAACATGTTGCTCGCGGCGGACACGGTGTGCGCGACGCCCTCCTTGGTGAGCGCGTCGCCCACCAGGGAGCGCAGCTCGGCGGAGACCGCGTCGATCTTCACGTACGCCGCGTCGTCCAGCAGCCGCAGCTGGGCGAGCCCGGCGGCGGTGGCGACCGGGTTCCCGGCGAGGGTGCCCGCCTGGTAGACCGGGCCGGCCGGGGCCAGGTGCGCCATCACTTCGCCGCGACCGCCGAAGGCCGCCGCGGGGAAGCCGCCGCCCATCACCTTGCCGAAGGTCAGCAGGTCGGGCCGGACACCGTCGACGCCGTACCAGCCGGCCATCGACGTACGGAAGCCCGTCATGACCTCGTCGGAGATGTACAGCGCGCCGTTGGCCGCGCACAGCTCCTTGAGCCCGGCGTTGAAGCCGTCCGCCGGCGGGACGACGCCCATGTTGCCGGGCGAGGCCTCGGTGATCACGCAGGCGATCTCACCCGGGTGCGCGGCGAAGGCGGCGCGCACCGCGTCCAGGTCGTTGTACGGCAGCACGACGGTGTCCCCCGCCGTGGCGCCCGTGACTCCCGGGGTGTCGGGCAGCCCGAAGGTGGCCACGCCCGACCCGGCGGCGGCCAGCAGTGCGTCCACATGCCCGTGGTAGCAGCCGGCGAACTTCACGACCTTGGCCCGGCCCGTGAAACCGCGGGCCAGCCGGATCGCCGACATGGTCGCCTCGGTGCCGGAGGAGACCAGGCGCACCTGCTCGACGGGCTCGATCCGCGCCACGATCTCCTCGGCGAGCGCGACCTCGCCCTCACCCGGCGTACCGAAGGAGGTGCCCCGGGAGACCGCCTCCTGGACGGCGGCGATGACCTCGGGGTGAGAGTGGCCGAGAATCATCGGCCCCCACGAGCACACGAGGTCGACGTACTCGCGGCCGTCGGCGTCGGTGAGGTACGGACCGGTGCCGGACACCATGAACCGGGGCGTACCGCCCACAGCCCGGAAGGCACGCACGGGAGAGTTCACGCCGCCGGGCGTCACGACGGACGCCCGGTCGAACAGCGACTGCGAAACTGGGGCTTCGTATGAATACGCCACTTTGGTCCTGATCTGCGATTCGGGTATCGGGAGGCCGGGCCGGGAAATCACTGACAATCTCGGCCACCGGTGAGCAGGGAGCGCACTCCCCTCGTATCACGAAAGAGCGTCAGTCCCCTCGCGTCTGCGAAACTGGGCCGACATAGGGAAAGCTCACACATGCCATGGTGTCAGAGGCGCGCACGGTCTTCGCGGACAGGTGTTTCACCGCACGCCCGCGGGGGAGGTCACTGACACGATGATCGGGTTGCGCGGCGGGGGCTGTGTCTCCTAAGAAGTAGTCGGGTGGATGAGATATGCATCGCGGTGGCGGAGTGGGCGAGGGGACCGACGACCTGGGGCCCGAGCCTGCCCGGCGAGGGCGGCACCGGCGCAGGGCCGAGCGCGCCCAGAGCAGGGGCGCGGACAGCACGCCGCCCCCCGGGACCAGGAGCGGGGGCGGGATGGGGGTGACGTACAAGTACTTCGGCGCCCCGGACGGGGCCACCGCCGCACGCGTGCCCATCTCGATGCGCCCGGAGGAGCTCGGCGGTGACGAGCTGGGCATGGGCGGCATGTTCACCAAGATCAAGCCGGAGACCGTGGCCGCCATGGTCCTGACCGGGATCCAGGGCATACCCCTGCACAAGGTCCCCCCGCTCGAACTGGTCGTCCTCCACCCCGACTACGCCGTGGTCAAGCTGCCGATGACCGTCGTCGACCCGCTGCGCGGCGTCGGCGAGGAGTCGGTCGGCGCGGCGGCCTTCATCTGGTCCACGGTCCCCGACCGCGGCGGCCCGCGCGACGCCTTCAACGTCTACCAGCTGCTCCACGAGTGGCAGGACTTCTCCCACCGCCTGCACGACGCGGGGCACCAGGCGTACTGCCTGGTCTGGCCCTGATCCGGGGACGGGCGAAGGCCGAGCGGAGTTCGAGCGGCTCCGTGCTCCGGAGCCCGCTCGCGCACGGCGTACCCGGAGCCGCTCGCACGCGGCGAGGCGGTGCGGCGACGACCGACGGCCGACACTCCTCGACGGCGGACGGCCGACACCCGACGGCCGACACTCGACGGCTGGTTCGAGCCAAATATCGTGAGAATTTGGCCGACAGCCGGTCTTCAGCCGACCCACCGGGCACGCCGATGCACAGGACACCCGACCATCTGGAGGTCCGCCGTGGGCGACGTTCTGCTGGCCCTGTCCATCCCCGTGCTCGTCTTCGGCGGCGGCATCTACGCGGCCTGCGACTGCTGGTGGCGCCGTAGGCACCCGGCGCCACCGTCCCCGTACACCCATCGGGCGGCCCGGCTCTCGGAACAGGAGATGCTGCTCCTGGCCGAGGAGATCGTCGACGCCGCGCACGCCGCGCTCGGCCCCCTCTACGACGCCCCGGGCCACGCCGGATCGCCCCTGGGCAGCCTCAGCCCCCGGCCGTCCCGGGCGCCCCGGGGAGACGCCACCCCGGATCGCGTCCCGTCACCGCCAGCAGCCGCTCGAAGGCGGTAGCCCCCTCCCCCACCGGGAACGGCTCACCGAACACCTTCATCTCCCGGGCCTGCGGAGCCATCGCCGCCAGCCCCGGCCCCAGTTCGTCGAGCACGCGCTCCTCCGGCACGAAGTCCGAGCCCGTCGCCCGCGCCAGGTCCCAGGCGTGCACGGTCAGATCGCCCAGCACCATGAGCCCCACCGTCCGGGCCGGCAGCCCCATCTGCCCGGTCGTGCCCTCCTCGACGCCGGGCACGCTCCACGCCTCCACCAGCCGGGCGGTCTCGGCACCGAACCTGCCCCGCCAGTCACCCGCCACGAACTCCGGCTCCCGGCCGAAATCCACCTCCTCGCGGGCCGCGAGGGCCTGGAAGTTCACGACCACCAGGAACAGGTGGTTCACCAGCGCCCGTACGTCGTACTCGGCACAGGGCGTACCACCGCCCAGCTGCCCGTCGTCGATCCCCCGCACGACGGGCAGGGCGCGGTCCGCGGCGGCTTCCAGCAGTTCACCGATCGTCTGTTTCATGCCTCCACCCTGCGCCCGCGCACCGCACGGCGTCTTGAAGAAACACGACAGGCGTGCGGCGGACGCGGGACCAGGGCCTTCCGTCCGGCTCGGACCGGACCGGACCGGACCGGACCCCGCGAGCCCGGCCCGATCCAGACGAAGGGCCCTAAAATCGGGTCATGGCCGCCGGACCTCGCCGCGACACCCGGGGCATCGTCGACGCCCCGGACCTGTTCGCGCACGTGCGCTTCCGCCGCCGCGAGCCCGCCGCCGGGCTGCGCCCGTATCTGGAGCACTACTGGCTGATCGACTGGGACCTCACCGAGCCGTACGCCGCCCATGTGGTCCCGCACCCGTCGGTGAACCTGGTCTTCCAGCGGTACGAGGCCGGGGACGGCCCCCGGGAGCGGTCCGGGTACGCCGAGGTCGCGGGTGTCGACCCCGGGCTCTTCGCCCGGAAACTGGCCGGGCGCGGCCGGGTCTGCGGGGTGCAGTTCCGGCCCGGCGGGTTCCGCCCGTTCGCACCCGGACGCCCGGTGTCCGCGTGGACCGGGCTGCGGTCCGACGCCGCCGGGGCGCTGCGGCTGCCGCCGCCCGTCCGGGGCGTCCTGGACCCGGACGACGAGGACGCGCGGGTCACGGCGCTGGACGCCTTCCTGCTGGCTCTGGAGCCCCGCCCCGACCCGCGGGCGGCGCTGGCGATGGCCGTCGTCGACCGGGTGCGCGCGGACCGCACGGTGCTCCGGGTCGACCGGCTCGCCCGGGACGCCGGGCTCTCCGCCCGCTCCCTGCAACGGCTCTTCTCCGCGTACGTCGGCGTCGGCCCCAAGTGGGTCATACTCCGCTACCGCGTCCACGAGGCCCTGGAGCGCGCCGGATCCGACCCGGCAGTCGACTGGGCGCGGCTCGCGGCGGAACTGGGCTACTGCGACCAGGCCCATCTGGTGCGGGACTTCACCGCGACGGTGGGCGTGCCCCCGACGGCGTTCGCTCCGCGTTGACGGGCGTGCCCCGACGGCGTTCGCCCCGCGTTGACGGGCGTGCCCCCGATGGCGTTCGCCCCGCGTTGACGGCGGCCGGGCGCGGCTCCGCACGCACATCCACCCGCACACCCGCACGCCCGTCCGTTCCCCGCACGCCCCGCCAACGTTCCCCGCACGCCCCGCCAACGTTCCCCGCACGCCCCGCCAAATCCCTGGCAGCCCGTCCCGTCCCGGTGGCATCCTGACCGGGTGAACGGACCCGAGATCACCCTCGAAGTAGCCCCTGAGCTGCGGCTCTTCGTCCCGCACGACCGTCGCGGCGGGCCCACGCCCCTCGTCACGGACGGCTCCTCGACCCTCGGCCATGTCATCGAGTCCCTCGGCGTGCCGCTCACCGAGGCCGGAACGCTGCTGGTGAACGGCTCCCCGGTGGCCCGCTCGCATGTGCCCGGCCCCGGCGAACACGTGGACGTACGCGCCGTAGAACGCCCCCAGCGGGTCCCCGGCGCTCCCCTGCGCTTCCTCCTCGACGTCCATCTCGGGACGCTGGCCCGCCGCTTGCGGCTCCTGGGCGTCGACGCGGCGTACGAGAGCGAGGACATCGGCGACCCCGCCCTGGCCACCCTCTCCGCACGGGAGCGGCGCGTCCTGCTCTCACGGGACCGCGGGCTGCTGCGCCGCCGCGAGATCTGGTCGGGGGCGTACGTCTACAGCGACCGCCCCCCGGAGCAGCTCCGCGACGTCCTCGGCCGGTTCGCCCCGGCCCTGGCTCCGTGGACCCGCTGCACCGCGTGCAACGGCACCCTGGCCGGGGCCGCGAAAGACGCCGTGAGCGGACTCCTCGAACACGGCACCCAGGAGGCGTACGACGTGTTCGCCCAGTGCACGGAGTGCTCCCGGGTGTACTGGCGCGGCGCCCACCACGGCCACCTGGAGACGATCGTGTCGGAGGCGATAGCCGAATTCGGGGGCGCGCCGGCCTAAGGGTCCCGGTTCGGGCCATGGCAGGGTCGGGCCGCCGGTCCGGCACGGCCCCCGGCACGTCGAGCCGCAGATCCGGCGCGGTCACCGGTAGGTTCGGGCCGCCGGTCCGGCGCGGCCCCGGTCGATCGAGCGCAGGTCCGGCGCGGTCCCCGGTCCTGGCCTCCCGCGGGCGGGGCGCCCCGCACCGCCTGCCTATTCTTCTCCCCGTACCCGATCAGCAGTCCGAGGAGATCGCCATGGCCGCCACCCCCATCGCCGTCATCACCGGCGCGAGCAGCGGCATCGGCGCCGCGACCGCCCGTACGCTGGCCGCCGCCGGCTTCCGGGTCGTGCTGACCGCCCGCCGCAAGGACCGCATCGAGGCGCTGGCCGCCGAGATCACCGAAGCCGGTCACCAGGCGACGGCCTACCCCCTGGACGTCACCGACCGCGCGGCCGTCGACGAGTTCGCCACCGCGTTCCGCTCCCTCGCCGTCCTCGTCAACAACGCGGGCGGGGCGCTCGGGGCCGACCCCGTCGCGACCGGCGATCCCGCCGACTGGCGGCAGATGTACGAGACCAACGTGATCGGCACCCTCAACGTCACCCAGGCCCTGCTGCCCGCCCTCACCGCGAGCGGCGACGGCACGATCGTGATCCTCTCCTCCACCGCGGCGCTCTCCGCGTACGAGGGCGGCGGCGGCTACGTGGCGGCCAAGCACGGCGAACACGTCCTGGCCGAGACCCTGCGGCTGGAGATCGTCGGCACCCCGGTCCGCGTCATCGAGGTGGCCCCCGGCATGGTCAGGACCGAGGAGTTCGCCACCACCCGTTTCCGCGGCGACACCGAGATGGCCGCCAAGGTCTACGCGGGCGTCGACGCCCCGCTGACCGCCGAGGACGTGGCCGACACGATCGGCTGGGCCGTCACCCGCCCCAGCCACGTCAACATCGACCTCCTGGTGGTCCGCCCCCGCGCCCAGGCCTCCAACACGAAGGTCCACCGCACCGGTTGAGCCGGATCACCCCTTGAGGCCGGGGCGACGGGACCACCGGACCACGCGACGTACGGGGCGGGGCGTAGCCGCCACCGCCGGACCGGCCCTCCGCACCCATTTCTCTCGATCACTCGTGCGGGTGACCCGGCCGGATCACCCACCCGGCCCTCGCAGTCGCTGCCTAAGCTCGGTCGCGCCAGAACACAGCGCGGCCCCCGGTCAGGATTGCCGTCCCGTCCGAGGGCCTCACCATCAGGAAGTTGGGCTTCCCATGGCTGAGCACGACACTAACGCGCCCCCACTGTTCGAGATCGGAGATCACCTGTCCGCCCCAGCGGCCGGTCCGGTCTTCATGGATCTCGAACACCCCGAATACGCTTACATGTTCGGTTTCCTCCAGGCCGACGGCCACCTCGCACAAGGCACCGGCCGCAAGGGCCGCCTGACGGTGGAGATCGGCGTCCGGGACATCGCCGTACTCCACGAGTTCCAGCGGCTGACCCCGTACAACAGCAGCATCACCGAGCGGGTGCGAGCCACGAACTTCCCCCAGGAGCACCACTCGGCCATCTGGACCCTCTGCGATCAGAGAGCCAGGGCCCGGATCAGCGAGCTGGGTCTTCCCTATGGCCGGAAGTCGAGGAAGATCACCCCGCCCCGTGTGGAGTTCTCCCGTCGCGACTATCTACGGGGCGTTATCGACGCCGACGGCTCGGTCGGCCACACCGGGCAGGGGCTCCCCTTCATCTCGCTGACCACCGCGAGCGCCGCTGTCGGCGCCTATCTCTGCAGGTACGTCAAGGCGGTGACCGGGGCCGCCCGGCAGATCAGACGCAACACCCGCGACGGAATCTTTAACGTCGTCTACACGAAGGAGGCGGCGGTTCAGCTGGCCGAGCACCTCTACTACCCGGGCTGCCTGTCCCTCGCGCGCAAACAGACGGCAGCCGCGTCTCTCGCTTCCTGGGAGCGCCCGGCGGACATGAGCGTCCGCCCTCCGGGGCGACGCTGGAAAGCCTGGGAGGACCGCGTTCTGCTGGCTCACGACGACACCGGTGCGGCGGCCGCCGAACTGGGCCGCAGTCAAGCCTCCTGCTCCGTACGCATGTGGCGGCTGAAGACCGGGAAGGTGCGGCACCCCAAGGACGCTCCGCCTGGCGCGTAACTCCCCGGAGGACGGATGAAGGGCGTGCCGCCGTCGGCGGCGACGCCCCTCATCTCAACCCTTGATGCAAATGACCTGCTTGAGCTTCGCGACGACCTCGACCAGATCCCGCTGCTGCTCCATGACCTGCTCGATGGGCTTGTACGCGGCCGGGATCTCGTCCAGAACGCCGGAGTCCTTGCGGCACTCCACACCGCGCGTCTGCTCCTCAAGGTCACGCACCGTGAAGCGACGCTTGGCCGCGTTCCGGCTCATCCGGCGACCGGCTCCGTGCGAGGCCGAGTTGAACGCCTTCTCGTTGCCGAGACCCTTCACGATGTACGAACTGGTGCCCATCGAGCCGGGAATGATCCCGTACTCCCCGGAGCCGGCGCGGATCGCTCCCTTGCGGGTGACCAGCAGGTCCGCTCCGTCGTACCGCTCCTCCGCCACGTAGTTGTGGTGGCAGGAAATCTCCTGCTCGAAGACCGGCTTCGCCTTCTTGAACTCCTTGCGGACCACGTCTTTGAAGAGCACCATCATGATCGCGCGGTTGTACTTGGCGTACTCCTGCGCCCAGTACAGATCGTTCCGGTAGGCGGCCATCTGCGGAGTCTCCGAGATGAAGACGGCCAGGTCCCGGTCGACAAGGCTCTGGTTGTGCGGAAGCTTCTGCGCGATGCCGATGTGGTGCTCGGCGAGTTCCTTGCCGATGTTGCGGGAGCCCGAGTGCAGCATCAGCCACACCGCACCCTCACTGTCGAGGCAGAACTCGATCATATGATTTCCCGAGCCAAGTGTTCCCATCTGCTTCGTGGCGCGTTCCTGGCGGAATTTGACCGCATCGGCGATCCCCCCGAACCGCCCCCAGAAGTCGTCCCATCCCGCCGTCGAGAACCCGTGCAGCTTCCCCGGGTCCACCGCGTCACCGTGCATCCCCCGGCCGACCGGGATGGCCTGCTCGATCTTGGAGCGCAGCCGTGACAGGTCGCCGGGAAGGTCGTTCGCGGTGAGGGACGTCTTGACGGCGGACATTCCGCAGCCGATGTCCACCCCGACCGCGGCCGGGCACACCGCGCCCTGCATCGCGATCACCGAGCCGACCGTCGCCCCCTTGCCGAAGTGGACGTCCGGCATGACGGCGAGACCTCTGATCCACGGCAGCGTGGAGACGTTGCGCAGCTGCTGCATCGCCACGTCCTCGACCGACGCGGGGTCCGCCCACATCCGGATCGGGACCTTCGCTCCCGGCACCTCTACGTACGACATAACTCCTCGATTCCCCCGAAAAGACTGAAAGCGCAAAACCGGTACCAAGATCGGCAAACCTGTCGGCCGACCGGCATTCACAGCGGCGCGTGCGATACACATTGTGTCCATCGGCCGCCTTCGAGCGGCAACCCGTTTTCCGTACCGAAGGGAGCCTGGGACGGTGCGAGACATGGCGTACGTACCCGGCGTCGCGCTTCTGGCAGCGCTCGTCGTCGGCTGCAGCGCCGGCTCCGACAGCAACGCGAACGGCGCCGACAGCAAGGCGGGCAGCCCGACGGTCACCCCCGCGCCCCCGGGCAAGTACGAGACCCTGCCCGCCCCCTGCCGTGCCGTGCCGCGCGGCATGCTCAAGGACCTGCTGCCCGGCGCCGCGGAACTGCCCGGGGACCAGCAGGAGAAGGTGTTCCGAGGCTCGGCGTCCGTCACCTACGACACCGACCGCAAGGTCGGCTGCGGCTGGAAGTCCGACGCGCCGAACGCCACCCGAAGCCTCTCCATCGACTTCGAGCGGGTCGTCTCCTACGACCCCGCGGTCAGCGACGACGACCGCGCCGACACGGTGTACGCGAAGAAGGAGAAGGCCGCCGGCCTGTCGTCGGCGGCGACCCCCGGGCCGGACGCGGAGAAGAACAGCGGGGCTCCGGGCGAGCAGGGGAAGGACAAGGGCAAGGGCGCCGACACGGACAAGCCGGAGGACGCGGCGACGGACGCCACGGCCTCGGCGGAAGGATCGGCGGACGCCACGGCCTCGGCGGACGGGCCGGCAGACCCCTCGTCCTCCTCCTCGCCCTCCGGAGGCGACGGCGGGGGCGACACCGGCGGCAGTGACGGCAGCACCGGCACCGGCACGGAGGAGGCCCTCCCCTCGCGCGTCCTCGACAATCTCGGCGATGCCGCATTTCTGCACGATCTGCCCACTCGGGCAGGTTCCACCGCACAGCACCGCACGGTGAGCGTGGTATTCCGCACATCGAACGTGGTCGTGACCGTCCGATACGCCGAGCAGCCGGCCCTCGTCACACAGGTGTCCGACAGCAGGGAACTCCAGGAGAAGGCCCAGGCACTGGCCCGGAAGCTGGCCGAGACGCTCAGCGAATAGACCCCCGCCCAACGGGCCCCCACCGGCCGGATTCCGCTCTCCGGGGGCCCTCGACGGCGGCACGGGCCGACCGCCGGCCGTCGTACCGTGGCTGTCCGGAAGACGTACCGCCCCGCTACCGAGCCCACCCGTACACCGCACGAACCGAGACCTCCAGCACCGAGAGCTCCGTGCCATCCGAGTGAAGGAACCATGCACCGATCAGCCCCGCGCCTGTCCCGCATCCTCGCCTGCGCCGCCGTTCCGGTGATGCTCGTAGCCGTCGGCTGCTCGTCGGACTCCGACTCCGACGGCAAGAAGAACGCGGGCTCCTCGTCGTCCGGCACCCCCAGCGCCAAGCCCACGGAGCCCACCGTCGAAGCGGCGAGGTTCGACGATCTGCCCGACCCGTGCACCTCGGTCACCAAGAAGACGATCAAGGACCTGGTGCCCGAGGCCAAGAAGAAGAACGGCACGGCCGGCCGGTCCAACGACCTGGCGGCCCGCAGCAGTTGCTCCTGGAACGGTCTGGACGACAAGGGCGTCGACGGCTCGCAGTACCGCTGGCTGGATGTCGGCTTCACCCGCTTCGACTCGGACCAGTCGCTGGGCAGCGGCGCCAAGCGCGCCACCGCCGAGTACACGAAGCAGGTCACCAAGGCGAAGGCCTCGGAGGGCGCGGAAAAGGTCGCCGCCGAGCCCACCACGGGCATCGGCGAGGAGGCCACGACCGTCACCTACGGTCTCAGCAAGACGGACGAGGACTTCGCGTACGCGACCGTCGTGGCGCGCACGGGCAATGTCGTCGTCACCCTGACGTACAACGGCGCGGGTTACGCGGGTGCGAAGACGCCCTCGTCCGCGAGCATCGTCAAGGGCGCCCAGAAGGCGGCGAAGGAAGCGGTCGCCGCCGTCGCCGACACCGCCGACGCCAAGGTCACTCCCCCGGTGAAGAGCGGCTCCGACGACAGCAAGAAGGACGTCAAGAAGGACACGGCCAAGGGCAGCGGCACCGACAGCGACAGCGACAGCCCCAAGTCGAAGACCAAGCCGAAGCCGAAGACGAACTGACGGCCCTCCCGCACGCTTTCCCGAGACCCGTCCCTCCCCGAGACCCGGCCCTCCCCGAGGGCCGGGTCTCGCCGTTCGGGCGAGCCCCGCCCGAAGCTCCGCCCGAAGCCCCGCCCGAAACCTCATCCGAAGTGCCCGCCGAGGCAGCGCCGAAGCCCGCACGGAAGCTTCCGCCGGGCCCGGGAACAGCCCCACAACTCCTCCCCCGCGTAACGAAACTCGCACACATGTGCCAGGCTGTCCCCTCGCCGGGCGTCTGGAGCCTGGCCGAAAACCAATGCCGGGCGCACAGGCCGGGTTCGGGTACAACAGAGGTCGGGGAGGGGATCGCGCGTGGCCGCGATGCAGCTGACACGCACGCACCGCATACTCATCGGGATCGTCGTCGCCGGTGCGGTGCTCATCGCCGCGATCGGTTTCGCGGGTTCCTACGCCGCCGTGCGCGAACTCGCGGAGGACAAGGGTTTCGGCGAGTTCGCGGTGGTCTTCCCCATCGGCATCGACGCGGGCATCTGCGTCCTGCTGGCCCTGGACCTCCTGCTGACCTGGATGCGGATCCCGTTCCCGCTGCTGCGCCAGACGGCGTGGCTGCTGACCGCCGCGACGATCGCGTTCAACGGCGCGGCCTCCTGGCCGGATCCGCTCGGCACCGCGATGCACGCGGTGATCCCGGTGCTGTTCGTCGTCTCCGTCGAGGCCGCCCGGCACGCGGTGGGCCGGATCGCGGACATCACGGCCGACAAGCACATGGAGGGTGTCCGGCTCACCCGCTGGCTGCTCTCGCCGATCCCGACGTTCAAGCTGTGGCGGCGGATGAAGCTGTGGGAGCTGCGCAGTTACGAGCAGGTCATCAAGCTCGAACAGGACCGGCTGATCTACCAGGCCCGGCTCCAGGCCCGCTTCGGCCGCAACTGGCGGCGCAAGGCCCCGGTCGAGTCGATGATGCCGCTGCGCCTCGCGAAGTACGGCGTGCCGCTCGCCGAGACCGCCCCGGCCGGGCTCGCCGCCGCCGGCATCGAACCGGCCCTGCTGCCACCGGTCGAGGGGCCCCGCCCGAAGGCGGAGCTGCCTGAGCTGCCGTACGAGCCCCAGCGCGAGCCGCGGCAGGAGCAGGCACAGCAGCACCCGCAACATCATCATCAGCAGCAGCAGCAGCAGCAAGAACAGCATCAGCATCAGCACTCGATGTCACTCGAGAAGCAGGCGCCCCAGCAGCACCAGCGGAGCCAACAGCAGACCCAGCCGGCCCCGCACCCCGAGCAACAGGATCGGCCCCAGCCCCAGGCCATGGAGCCCTCGCCGGTCCCGCCCACCCACGACAGCCCCTGGTTCGCCGCCCAGAAGCTTCCGGAGAGCACGCCGCACGCCAGCGCGTACGACCCGCAGCACGCCGAGGGCCTGGAGCCCACTCCGGCCGCCGTCCCCCTGGGCCCCGGCCGCACCCGGCCCCTCGGCGACGTCGGCACGATCGGCGCGGTCCCGCACCCCCGCCGTGACGACCTCGACGAAGACCTCCACGGGGCCCCGGAACCCGTACAACAGGCCCAACAGACCCAGCAGGCCCAACAGGCCCAGCGAGTCCAGCAGGCCGCCGACCAGGAGCCGCCCGCCGTCCCCGAAGAGGCACCGCAGTTGGAGCCCTGGTCCCAGGAGGACGAGGACTTCGCCAACCGGGCGTTCGAGGAGTACACCGCCTTGACCGATCAGGAGGGCCAGTACCCGACCCTCGCGGCCCTCGACATCACCCTGGCGGACAAGCGCGACGTGCACCACCCGCGCTCCGCGGAGCTGCTCCAGGACCTGATGCCGCAGTTCAAGAACCTCTACACCCAGCGCACGACGGCCGCCCGGAGCACCTGACGTACGGGCACGGGGTACGGACGACAGGGGCCGCCGCCCGGGAGGGATTCCCGGCCGGCGGCCCCTGTCGTCCGTACCGCGGCGGCGCTACGCGCCCAGCAGCCTGCGCACCCGGTCCGCCCCCACCGCGAGCAGCAGCGTGGGCAGGCGGGGCCCCGTGTCACGGCTGACGAGCAGCCGGTAGATCAGGGCGAAGAAGGACCGCTGCGCGGCCTTCAGCTCGGGCGTCGGCTTGGCGTCCGGCTCCAGGCCCGCCAGCACCTTCGGCACGCCGTAGACGAGCGTGGTGAGCCCGTCCAGCGACCAGTGCGTGTCGAGTCCCTCCAGGAGGAGGCGCAGCGACTCGCGGCCCTGGTCGTCGAGCGAGCCGAGCAACTCCTTGTCGGGCTGGTCCCGGACGATGGTGCGGGCCTCGGCCGGGACCTGGGTGGTGATCCAGCTCTCGGCCCGGTCGAGGCGCGGGCGGGCCTCGTCCAGCGAGGTCAGCGGGTTGTCCGGGTCCAGCTCGCCGAGGATGCGCAGCGTCTGGTCCTCGGCGCCGGCGGTGATGTCGGCGACCGAGGCGAGCGTCCGGTACGGCAGCGGGTGCGGGGTGCTCGGGAGCTCCCCGGCCGCCGTGCGGACGGCACGGGAGTACGCGGCGGCGTCGGCGGGCAGCACGGTTCCGTCGGCGACCTTGCGGCCCAGCGCGTCCCACTCGTCGTACAGCCGCTGGATCTCCTGGTCGAAGGCGATCTTGAACGACTGGTTGGGCCTGCGGCGGGCGTAGAGCCAGCGCAGCAGCGGCGCCTCCATGATCTCCAGCGCGTCGGCCGGGGTGGGCACCCCGCCCTTGCTGGAGGACATCTTGGCCATGCCGGAGATGCCGACGAAGGCGTACATGGGCCCGATGGGCTGGACGCCGTCGAAGACCTCGCGGACGATCTGGCCGCCCACCACGAAGGAGGAGCCGGGTGAGGAGTGGTCGACGCCGCTGGGCTCGAAGATCACGCCCTCGTACGCCCAGCGCATCGGCCAGTCGACCTTCCAGACGAGCTTGCCGCGGTTGAACTCGTTGAGGCGGACCGTCTCGGCGAAGCCGCACGCCGAGCAGGTGTAGTTCAGCTCGGTGGTGTCGTCGTCGTAGGAGGTGACGACGGTGAGGTCCTTCTCGCAGTTGCCGCAGTAGGGCTTGTACGGGAAGTAGCCGGCGGTGTTGCCGCTGCCGTCGTCCTCGTCGGCGGCGCCGGAGCCCTCGGCGGCCTCCAGCTCGGCCTCGTCGACCTTCTTCTGCTGCTGCGGCTTCTTGCCGCCCTTGCCCTGAGGGCCGCCGGCCGGGTCCTTCTTCGTCCGGTAGCGGTCCAGTACGGCGTCGATGTCGGCGCGGTGCTTCATCGCGTGCAGGATCTGCTCGCGGTAGGTCCCGGCGGTGTACTGCTCCGTCTGGCTGATGCCGTCGTACTCGACGCCCAGCTCGTCCAGGGCCGCCGTCATGGCGGCCTTGAAGTGCTCGGCCCAGTTCGGGTACGCGGAGCCGGGCGGGGCGGGCACCGAGGTCAGCGGCTTGCCGATGTGCTTGCCCCAGGTCGCGCTGTCGACCCCCGGAATGCCCTCCGGGACCTTGCGGTAGCGGTCGTAGTCGTCCCAGGAGATCAGGTGGCGCACGGTGTGCCCGCGGCGGCGGACCTCGTCGGCGACCAGGTGCGGGGTCATGACCTCGCGGAGGTTGCCGAGGTGGATCGGGCCCGACGGGGACAGGCCGGAGGCGACGACGACCGGTTTGCCAGGCGCACGACGCTCCGATTCGGCGATGACATCGTCCGCGAAGCGGGAGACCCAGTCGGTCTCGGTGCTGGTCTGACTCTCGGCCACGGTCGGCACGTCCTTCTCTCGTCTGTCGGTTCCCGATGGGGTACGGACCATTCTCCCAGCTACACCCAGCAGCGCGAAAACGGCTTTACGCCCCGTGGGATACTGGAGAGATCCCTTGGACGCCCAAGAGAACCCCTCGTACCCCCTACGGAAACGGCAGCCGGACATGGCCTCGGTCCCTTCCCTCGCTTCCACGCTCCAGCAGCAGCTGGCGGACGCCCTGACGGCAGCTCTGCCGGATGCCGGCGCCGCGGACCCGCTGCTGCGACGTAGCGACCGGGCCGACTTCCAGGCCAACGGCATCCTGGCGCTCGCCAAGAAGCTCAAGGGCAATCCGCGGGAGCTGGCCGCCCAGGTCACCGCCGCCCTCCCGGCGGGCGGGCTGATCAAGGACATCGAGGTATCCGGCCCCGGCTTCCTCAATGTCACGCTCACCGACCGGGCGATCGTCGAGACGCTGGCCGCCCGGGCGGCGGACGGCGAGGGCCGGCTCGGCGTGCCGCTGAAGGACGACGCCGGCACGACGGTCATCGACTACGCCCAGCCGAACGTGGCCAAGGAGATGCACGTCGGCCATCTGCGGTCGGCGGTCATCGGCGACGCCGTGGTCAGGATCCTGGAGTTCACCGGCGAGAGGGTCGTCCGGCGGCACCACATCGGCGACTGGGGCACCCAGTTCGGCATGCTCATCCAGTATCTGATCGAGCACCCGGACGCGCTGAAGCACGAGGGCGGTACGAGCGACGGCGAGGCGGCGATGTCGACGCTGAACCGGGTCTACAAGGAGTCGCGGGTCCTGTTCGACTCCGACGAGGAGTTCAAGGCCCGCTCCCGGGACCGGGTGGTGGCCCTCCAGGCCGGGGACCCCGAGACGCTGGAGCTGTGGCACCGCTTCGTCGACGAGTCGAAGATCTACTTCCACTCGGTGTTCGACAAGCTCGACATGGTGATCGCCGACCCGGACATCGTCGGTGAGTCCGGCTACAACGACATGCTGGAGGAGACCTGCCGGATCCTGGAGGAGACGGGCGTCGCCGTCCGCTCCGAGGGTGCGCTGTGCGTGTTCTTCGACGACGTGAAGGGCCCGGACGGCAACAAGGTCCCGCTCATCGTGAAGAAGACGAACGGCGGCTACGGCTACGCGGCGACCGACCTCTCCGCGATCCGGAACCGGGTGCGGGACCTCAAGGCGGACACCCTGGTGTACGTGGTGGACGCGCGGCAGTCGCTGCACTTCAAGATGGTCTTCGAGACGGCCCGGCGGGCCGGCTGGCTGAACGAGGACGTCAAGGCCGTGCAGCTCGCGTTCGGCACGGTCCTCGGCAAGGACGGCAAGCCGTTCAAGACCCGTGAGGGCGAGACCGTGCGGCTGGAGGACCTCCTCGACGAGGCGGTCACGCGGGCCACGGCGGTCGTCCGGGACAAGGCCGACAAGGTGGGCCTGTCCGAGGACGAGATCGTCGAGAACGGCCGGTACGTCGGCATCGGGGCCGTGAAGTACGCGGACCTGTCGACCTCCGCCGTGCGGGACTACAAGTTCGACCTGGACCAGATGGTGGCGCTGCACGGCGACACGTCGGTGTACCTCCAGTACGCGTACGCCCGCGTCCAGTCGATCCTGCGCAAGGCGGGGGACGCGGTCCCGGCCGCCCACCCGGAGCTGGAGCTGGCCCCGGCGGAGCGGGCGCTCGGTCTGCACCTGGACCAGTTCGGCGAGGTCCTCGCCGAGGTCGGTGCGGGCTACGAGCCGCACAAGCTGGCCGCGTATCTCTACCAGCTGGCGTCCCACCTGACCACGTTCTACGACCAGTGCCAGGTGCTCAGCCCGGACAACGCCCCGGAGGTCGTCGAGAACCGGCTCTTCCTGGTCGAGCTGACCGCCCGGACCCTGCACCAGGGAATGGCGCTGCTGGGCATCCGGACGCCCGAGCGGCTCTGATCCCGCACCCGGCTGTACGTACGTCGGCCCCGGTCACCGTCACAGGTGCCGGGGCCGACGCGCGTTGGTCCGTCCGCCCGGTCACCGTCACAGGTGCCGGGGCCGGGGCCGGCGCGCGTAGGTCCGTCCGGGTCAGGGAGCGGTGAGTTCCACGACCACGTCGTAGACCGCCGGGTTCGGTGTGACCGGCCGCACGGTCTGCTCGCGCGCGGCCCGGGTGCGGGAGGCGAAGTCGGGGTCGGCGGTGGCTGCCTCCCACGCCTCCTGGCTCTCCCAGTGGGAGACGTTGACGAGCTGGAAGCGGGAGTCCGAGGAGCGGGCCCGGTGCATTCGCGAGTCGATGAAGCCCGGCTTCTCGCGCATGAGGCGGGCCCGCTCCTCCCACTTCTCGACGAACGCGTCGAGTTCGTCGGCGGAGATCTCGAAGACGTTGATGAAGGTGACGGGCGAGTCCGGGGTGTCGGTGGTCAAGCCGTTCTCTGCGGTCATGTCGCAACTCTAGGAGCCGGTCGGCCGCCTACTGCGGTCGGCCCAGCGCCCACCCCGACACGTCGGCGAGGCGTCCGCGCCACAGCGGCAGGGAGACCGGGTTCATGGCCCCGGAGACGAGGGTGACGTCCCGCAGGTGGATCCAGCGGGGCAGCCGGGACGCCCCCGCCTCGTCCTCCTCCGCGCGCAGTTCCCGTACGCCCTGGTCGACCGTCTCGGGAAACTCGGCGAGCAGGTTGGCCCCCTCCCCCTCGACCTGGCGCAGGCTCCTGGCCCACTCGGCCTTCCACTGCTCGTGCCCGATGACGTCCCCGTGCAGCAGGCCGCCCGGGTGCGTCAGGGTTAGGGGCAGGCTGGAGCGGGGGTCCTCGTCGAGGAGCTGGATGAGCAGCTGGAGCTGAAGGTCGGGCAGAGGTTCGGTGATCACCGCGGCGGACGGTGCCGGTGAGGTGTCGGCGGTGGCGCTCATGGGCCCTTCCCTTCACATGGCGGACGACGGTCGTCCTCCCCGCCTGCCCCGGCGAGCGCGCGCGCACGCCTCCGGGGGCCGACCGGCCTCAGTGGGAGCACGCCCGCCTCCCAGGAGCGGGCCGGGCCTCAGAGGAAACGACGGATGGGCAGCACGGCTGCCTCCCGGGCCCGCTGGAGGAGGTCGCGGCGCTTCCACCGGCCGCGCTCGATCAGCACGCTCTTCTCCCGGTCCTCGTCGAAGTGGCCGTCGAGGGTGGCGGTGAAGTCCCGGTCGAGGACGGCGAGCATGACCTCCTCGTCGTGGTCGAGCGAGCGCCGGTTGAAGTTGGTGGAGCCGATGAGGCTCGCGATCCGGTCCACGGTGAGGGTCTTTGCGTGCAGCATCGTCGGCTGGTACTGGTGGATCTTCACGCCGCAGGCGGTCAGCTCCTCGTAGAAGCGCTGGCCGGCGAGCTGGCAGACCCGTTTGTCGGTGTGCGGTCCTGGCAGCAGGATCTCGACCTCCACCCCGCGCCGGGCGGCGTCGCAGAGGAGCCCGGTGAAGTAGGCGTCGGGGGCGAAGTAGGCGGTGGTGAGGCGAATACGTTCCTCGGCGGACTCCAGGACGACCCGGATCAGGGTCTGCATGTCCTGCCAGCCGAAGGAGGCGGAGCCGCGTACGACCTGGACGACGGAGTCCCCGTGGCGCTCGCTCACGACGAACCGGTCCCGCTCGTCGAAGAGCTCCTCGTGGCACTCGGCCCAGTTCTGCGCGAACGCGGCGGCCAGGCCGTCGACGGCGGGCCCGGTGACCCGGACGTGGGTGTCGCGCCACTCGTGCTCGTTGCGGGCGTCGCCGCACCACTCCTCGGCTATCCCGACGCCGCCGGTGAACGCGGTGCGCTCGTCGACGACGAGGACCTTGCGGTGGCAGCGGTGGTTCTGCTTCAGCGGCGAGAGGTGCAGCGGCTTGCGGAACCAGGTCACGGTGACCCCGGCCGCGTCCATCAGCGCCAGCTGGTCCTTCTCGATGAGCCGGCAGCCGAACCCGTCGAGCATGAGCCGCACCCGGACCCCGGCCCGGGCCCGCTCGGCCAGCGCCTCGGCGAACCGGAGAGCGATGTCACCGCGCCAGTAGACGAACGTCATCAGGTCGACGGTGTGCTCCGCGCCCCGGATGGCCTCCAGCATCGCGCCGAAGATCTCGTCGCCGTTGCGGAGCGGGAGGAGGGCGTTCCCCTCGGTGGCGGCGATGCCGATCAGCCGCTCCAGCCTGCGCCGGAGCCGCAGGGACCGCTCCTCGCAGGTGCGGAGGTCCAGGGCCATGGGGTCGGGGGCTTCGGCGGTCGCGGACATGGGTCACCTGGTGGGGAGGCGGGGCGGGGCGGCAGGCCGGTCGGAACCGGACGGACCGCGAGGACCCGGCGACTGTACTCCTGTACGAATTCGGACGGAATCGGCCTTCCGCAGCCGAGGTGCGTACCGGCCATGGGGACCAGCGGTACAGCCGTTGGCGTCAAGCACTTGATCGCGCCTGTCGGCTGCGGATCCGGGCGTTCGGGTGGGGCCGGGACTGGAGCCGCTCTCCAGCATGGGGCCGTACCTTGACGCGGGTGCTGATCTGTTCCTCGAAGACCTTGTGGCACTCGGCGCGGTGGAAGGCTTCGAGCTGGCTCGCCCGTTCCTGGCGGGCAGTCGATGTCCTGGCGTACCCGATCCGTACCGGTCGTCCGGTGCGGGGCGCGGGCACGATCGCGAGTGGCGGTTCCTGCTTCCACGAGGCCCTGCCGACGGCCGGCCTCAGTGACCCCGACGCCGACGTCGGTAGTAGGCCACCGTGACTACCGCGAGCAACGGCCCCCAGGCCAGCAGGGGCAGATAGCAGGCGGTCATCAGCCAGTAGTGGGCGCCGTCGGGCGATCCGACGGCACCCATGTTGTCCGCATCGTTCCAGCCGAACGCACCGGTGAACGTGATGAGGGTGACGAGCGCCGCGCCGAGCGAGGCAGGGATCACCGCGGCCAATACGGGAATTCCGCGGCCGCCCAGGAAGGGTACCCAGCGCGGAAGTTCCTCACCCCATCTGTGGACCAGGCCCAGGGTGAGCAGCCCGAGCGCTTCGGCGAACAGGCTGAGTCCGATCAGATAGACGGACCCTTCGCCGGGAAATTCCTCCGGGCGAAGGACCTCATCGGTGAATCCGGAGTCCCAACCCAGGGCGATGGCGATACGCCACAGCCCGGACGGCACCAGGGTCAGTGCGGCGGCGTGCGCCGCCAGGCGAACGGAACGGGAGACCTGCGGCGCGGCCGGTACGGGCGTCTCGACGGCCAGGGTGTCAGCCACGGCGGATCGCCGCCCCGGGCTGCGCGGGAGACTTGGTGATCTCGGCGTGGACCACCTTGAAGCCGCCCTTGATCACGGTCGTGAACGGTGCGGGGGCCATGCACGTACCGGCCTGCGGCCTCACGGGCCGGCCGTTCTCGTCGACGTGCTCGGGGTCGACGTTCACCACCCCCCAGGAGAAGCCGAGCCGGTCCGGCTCGCCCTTCCCGCCCTGCTGGACGCTGATGCCCAGCCGGGCGCCGATCTCCTCGACGTTCGACTTCGTCACGACCGCGGTCAGGGTCGCCGTCCGGCCGCTGGTGACCAGGCAGTCCACCTTGGCCTCCGCCCACCCCGTGTCTCCGCCCTGCCGGGTATGGGAGATCCTCAGTGAGCCACGGGCGTCGGTCGACAGTCCCTCGGGAGCGTTGGGGAACACCGGCCGGGTGAACGGCGTCTGTTCGGCATGGATGGTGAAGCGGATGTCGTCGTCGATCGACTCGATGTAGGAGATTCGCGCTTCCCCATGGACGCTCGCGGTCTTCGCCGGCTTCTTCCCGGCGGACGCAGCCGGGGCCGCGGGGGCGGGCCCGGCAGCCACCAGCCCGGCGAGGACGGCGACGGCTGCTGTAGTACCGATTGCGGCGTTGCGCATAATGAACTCCCCAGTCCTGCACGGTATTTGTATTGCCGTGGTCGGTTGAACGGCTCAAGCCTCACCCCTGGTGCGCCTCGATCCCATCCGCCGATCGGCATAAAGATCGCGCCGTCGCCCGGCCCTCCTATGCCGTTCGGCAGAGAGCCCCGCCCCATCGCGCATCCGTACGCTGATCACCATGTGGGAATCAACCGGCCCGGCCGTCCAGGTGCTTGGCGCTCTGCCGTCGCTCGCGGCCGCGGGCACGCTGGTGTGGGCCGTTGCCCGCCCCCGTGCCGCGGTTCGTCAGCGGCTCGGCCGCCTCGCCCGCCCGACCACGGTCTGGGCGGCCCTCTCCCTGACCACCAGCTTCGCTCTGCCGAAGGCTGGTTTCGACTCCGGCTGGAAGCTGGCGGAGAGCGCCGTCCTGCTGCTCCTGCTGGCCGTGGTCACCCGCTGGTCACCCCTGCGCGAACTCAAGTCGGCCCTCCCGCTGACCGCCCTGGCGGTGGCCCTCTGGCCGCTGCCGCTGATGGACAGCGAGTCCTTCCTGGAATCCATCGGAATCGCCACCTTCTGGCTGCTTCCCGTAGCCGCCGCATTGGTGGCCGGCGCCTACCCCCGCCGCCAGGAACTGCGTCGCCGCAGCGCGGTGGCCGAGGCCCGCAGCGCCCAGCGTCTTCAGCTCTCCCGCGACCTGCACGACTTCGTCGCCCATGACATCAGCGGGATCGTCGTCCAGGCCCAGGCGGCCCGCTTCGTCGCCTCCACCGACCCCTCCCACACGGTGCTCGCCCTGGAACGCATCGAAAAGGCGGGCCTGAGCGCCCTGGCCGCGATGGACCGGACCGTACAGATGCTGCACGGTCCCGAGGCGCCCACCACCGAGCCGCTCCCCGATGTGTCCCGACTGCCCTCGCTCATATCGGACTTCACATCAGCGGGAGCCACCGAGGCGCATCTGGACCTGCCTCCCCTGGCCACGGAGGCGCTCTCCCGCGAGGCGGGCTCCGCCGCGTACCGCATCGTCCTTGAGGCGCTGACCAACATCCGCCGGCACGCCCCCGACGCCCCCCGCGCCACCGTCACGTTCACCCCCACCGCCACCACCGTGGAGATCCGGGTCACCAATGACCGCGGCGCCCGCCCCGCCCCGGCCCGCCGCCGCGCCTGGCGAGGCGGCCTCGGCCTCCCCGCACTCACCGAGCACGCCCAGGCCCTCGGCGGAACCCTCTCGGCGGGGCCGCACGGCGACGGCGGCTGGCAGCTCACCGCCGTCCTGCCTGCCACGCTCCCGAAAGAGACCTCATGACGACGCCCCTCGGCCCGACCCGCATCCTGATCGCCGACGACCAGGAGGACGTACGCAGCGGTTTCCGCCTGATCCTTGGCTCGCAGCCCGACATGACCGTGGTCGGCGAGGCCGCGGACGGTCTCACCGCCGTCCACCTCGCCCGCGCCCTGAGCCCGGACCTGATCCTCGCCGACATCCGCATGCCGGTCCTGAACGGCCTCGAACTCACCCGCCGCCTCGCCGGCCCGGACGTACCCGACCCGATGCGTGTCCTCGTCGTCACCACCTTCGACCACGACGACTACGTACGCACGGCACTGCACGACGGCGCCTGCGGCTTCCTGCTCAAGCGCTCGGGCCCCGGGCTGCTGATCGAGGGTGTCAGAGCGGCGATGGCCGGGGACATCCTCATCAGCCCCCAGATCACGGTCCGCCTGCTCCAGGCCCTCGCCCCTGCCCCCGCCCCGGCAGCGCCCACGGCTCTGTCGCCTCTCACCGCCCGGGAGCAGGAGATTGCCCTGCTGGTCGCCGAGGGCCTCACCAACGCCGAGATCGGCGAGAAACTCTTCATCTCAGCAGGCACAGCCAAGACCCACATCGCGAACGTCCAGGCGAAGCTGAAGGCCCGCAACCGGGTGGGCATTGCCGCCTGGGCCTGGGAAAACGGTCTGGCCGGCCCAGTCCCACGGGAGTAGGGATCACCCCGCCGGTGGTCGAGGATCTTCCGCAGAACCCCGGCACCAGGCCGATCACCTGTACTGAAGGGCCAGGATCAAGTCCTGGGCGCCAACGGCTGTACCGCTGGTCCCCAACGCCGCGTACGCGGGGTGGGTACGTACCCCTCTGCCGGTGGACGGAGACCGGGCCGGGCCGCGCGCGTCAGGTCGCGGGCTCCCACCCGACCTCCTCGTTGCCGTACACATACTCCGGCCGCCCCTTCATCCCGCTGAGACGGAACGGCTTCCCGCGGTCGTCGATCCGCAGCACGCCCTCCTTGCCGCCGCTGCTCCACTCCAGCTCCAGGTACCAGGTGACGTCGTAACCCACGGCCTTCATGTCGAGGTTGAAGACCTCCACGTCCTCGGACGTCACCTTGTACGGGAAGTTCACGGCCGGAACCACCGTGTCCCCCTGCCTCCCCGCCACCGGCCGGAGGGTGGGGTGCCCGGCGTCGAGGTGGGAGACGAAGGTCTGGGGCGTGATCCCGCTGCCGCAGCCGTTGCCCATCAGGTACGCCGACCAGGGCAGCGGTGCCTTCCGCGAGACCACCCGGACGTTCATGCCCTTGAGGACCACCGCCTCGCGCGAGGTCCCCTGCACGGTGAGCTGGAGCAGCATGTTCCCGGCGTCGACCCCGCCGTACGACTCCGCCCAGCCGCGCCGGTCCTGCGGCGCGGGCGGCGGGTCCAGGTCGTCGGGCCCCTGGTTGACCAAATAGTGCTGGCCGCAGGGTTCGTCCCAGTTGTACGAGGAGATGCTGACGGCCGGCGGAGCCCCGAGCCCCGTACCGCCACCGCCACCACTGCCGCCACCGCCCTGCGGCTGCCCGGGCCCGGAGCCCGCCGAGGGCTTCACGGACGGCGGCCCCGAGGACGAGGTGGAGGCGCTCGCCGAAGGACTGGCCGAACTCGGGCTCGCGGAGGGCCGGGGCGTGGCCGAGGCGGAGCCTTCCGGCGTCGGCCCGAGGTCTCCGCCCGCGTCCTCCACCCGGTCCGCGGCGCTCCCGCCGTCCTCCCTCCCCGACCCGACGAGATCGGCGGCGACGACGGTGGTGGGCACCAGGAGCGCGGCGACCCCGGCGGCGGCGATGAGCACCCGCGCACGTCGGGAGAGCCGTGACCACCGGGAGCCCGCCCCGGGCCGAGCGCTACCGGACGTGACGGACGGCTCGGACCGCTCGACGGCCTCAGGAACTTCGCCGGCTTCGGGAACAACAACAGGCACAGGGACAGGGGCAGAGGCAGAGGCAGGGGCGGAAGCGGAAGCAGCCTCAGCCACCCCCGGTGCCGCCCCCGCCGGAGGCCGCCGCCGGGCCGCGTCCGCCACGATCCACCGCCGGTGCACCTCCACCAGCTCGTCGCCGGACGCCCCGCACACCCGCGCGAACCGCTCCACCGGGGCGAACTCGTTCGGCACGGCGTCCCCGTTGCAGTACCGGTGGAGTGTCGACGTGCTGACGTGCAGCTTGCCCGCCAGCACACCGTAGCTGCGCCCCGAACGGTCCTTCAGATCCTTCAGCAGAGCCGCGAACTCCACGGCCTCCGGCGTCGCCACGACGGCGTTCCCCTTCCTCGTGCGTCCCGGAACGGCGTTCCAGGGACGCGGAATTCCCGCAGGTCACCGTACGCGTAGACGTTCCAGCATCCCCAATGGTTCGGCAGGCGTTGCGGCCGGAATCTGCCGTCCCACAAGCTCGGACCAGACCACAGCAGGACAGCACCACCGCGGACCGGCCGCTCAACCGGACCAACACGTCGACCGATCACGGGGAGTACCACCGCCATGCGCACCAACCGCATCCGCACCACCGCCCTCGCCGCCACCGCCCTCGTCGCCGCTCTCTCGCTCACCGCCTGTGGCGGCGAGGACAAGGCCATGGGGACCAAGCCGGCCGGCGCCGCCGAGACGGCGACGCCCGCGCCGACGAACACCGGCAGCACCAACGGCAGCACCGGCGGCACCGGCGAGAAGGCGCAGCCTGACGCGCCGAAGGCCGGCACACCGGAGACGCAGACCGTCCCCGCCGGGGGCAAGCACGCGGGCGGCAACGGCAAGAAGCCGGAGACCGCACCGAACGAGAAGGCCACGGCGGCGATCCCGGCCTGCACGCCCACGAACTCCAAGGTCAAGGTCTCCTCGGTCAGCCGCCCGATCAACCACCTGCTGCTCACGGTGACCAACACCGGCTCCACCAACTGCGCCGCCTACTACGCGCCCTTCCTCCGCTTCGACGGCGCGCAGGCGGTGTACCCGATCCTCGACGACAGCAAGCCGCAGGCGGTCGTCACACTCGCCCCGGGCGAGGAGGCGTACGCGGGCATCGCGCTCCTCGGAGAGCCCGGCCAGAACGAGCCGGCCAAGAGCGCCAACCTCGGCGTCACCATGGTCGACAAGAACAACGCGCCGAAGAACGAGTCCACGCTGAAGCTCCCGGCGGAGACCTACACGGACGGCCTGGGCTTCGTCACCTACTGGCAGTCGGACGTCCAGAGCGCCCTGATGTACTGAGCGGACGAGGTAGCCCAGGCCAGTGCCTGACGTGCCGTAACCCTGCGCGACCCGTACACATTTCTTGTACGGGTCGCGCATGCGTGAAGTGGGTTCCGGGGTGGGAGTGGGAACCGTATGCACCCCAGAAAGCGACAGCGTAAGAACGCGTCGACCATGAAGCTCGTGGGCAAGCTGCTGGCCCGCTTCCGCACCGAGGCAGGCCTGACACAGGTCGAACTCGCCCAGGCCGCGGGCGTACAGGAGGACACGATCGCCTCCGTCGAGCAAGGCAGGCGCTCCCTGGTCCCGGATCTGGCGGAGACGATCGACGATCTGCTGGACACCAAGGGCGCGCTGGCGACGGCGGTCGACAACATGCCGGAAGTCGACCTGATCCCGCTCTGGGCCGAGGACTACATCGACATGGAGCAGGACGCGCTGGCGCTGTCCTGGTACGACAACCAGGTCATCCCGGGCCTGCTCCAGACGAAGGCGTACGCGCAGGCGGTGTTCAGCAACAAGGTCCCGGTCTACAGCCCGGAGGAGATCGAGGCGCAGACGGCGACGCGGCTGCAACGCCAGCAGATCCTGGACCGGAAGAAGCCGCCGACCACCAGCATCGTGATCTGGGAACCGGTCCTGATGATGAAACTGACGTCGGACGAGGACCACCGGGAACAGCTCCGCCACCTCTACGCGATGGCCCAGCTCCCTGGCGTCTGCCTCCAGGTGCTCCCGCTCGACAGCAGGGTCCATGCCGGCCTCAACGGCCCCTTCATTCTCCTGGAGACACCGGACCACCAGCACGTCGCGTACACGGAGACCCAGCGCGGCAGCCAGCTGATCTCCGACCGGAACGAGGTCAGCATCCTCGCCCAGAAATATGCGATGCTGCGAGCCCAGGCGCTCACCCCGCTTGAGACCCTGCGCCTGCTGGCCCGCTTACTGGGAGAGACATGAGCACCGCACTGAACTGGTTCAAGTCGAGCTACAGCGGCGACGAAGGCGGCGCGTGCCTCGAAGTCGCCTACGACTGGCGGAAGTCGAGCTACAGCAGCGACGAAGGCGGGGCCTGCGTCGAGATCGCCGCCCACCCCGCCGTCGTCCACGTCCGTGACTCCAAGGACATCGAGGGCCCGACCTTCACCGTCGCACCCACCGCCTGGTCGGCGTTCGCCGCCTACGCCGCCACCGCCTGACCCCGCACCGCCGTAAGGCTCATGCCCGGACCGTCTCGTAACGGAGCATCGCGACCCCGTTCCCGAAGGTCCGGGTCTCCACCAGCCGGAGCATCTGCCGCTCCTCCGCGTCCCGGAAGAAGCGGCGGCCCCGGCCGAGGATGACCGGGTGGACGTAGATCCGGTACTCGTCGATCAGATCGGCCCGCCGGAACGACTCCAGCAGATCCGGCCCGCCGACCGCCAGGTCCCCCGAGGCGGCGTCCCGCAGACCGCGCACCTGCTCGGGGTCGAGCTCGTGCAGCAGGGTCGCGTTCGGCCCCACGCTCTCCAGAATGCGCGAGAAGACGAACTTCGGCATGTCTCGCCAGATCCCCGCGAACTCGGCCATCGGGCCCTCGTTGGCCGGGTCCTGATCGGCGGTCGGCCAGAACTCTTCCATCAGCTCGTAGGTGACGCGCCCCTCGACGAAGCCGCCCATGGTCCGGAAGTAGTCGTTGAAGTGCTGGTGCACCTCCTCGTCGACGGTGTGCCAGTCGATGTCGTGGTCGGGCCCTTCGAAGAATCCGTCGAGGGAGAGGGAGATGGACGTGACGATCCTGTTCACCGGGGGCTCCTGTCGGATCGGCCCGGTCGACGGGAACGACGACCGGACGGCGCGCACAACGGGCCTCGACGATATGCCCGGTCACTGACAGAGCCGGGCCCAGCCGCGCCCGCCCCGCCGCACGGCCCCCGGCCCGCTCCCCCGTACGGCCCCCGGCCGTCCGTCTCCCCCGTACGACCCCCGGCCGTCTCCCCCGTACGGTCCTTGGCCGCGCCGATCCCGCTACCGGCCCCGCCGGTCCAGCTCCTCCCGCCAGTCCCGCTCGATCGGCTCGTCCGGCCGTACGGTCTCCGCCAGCGACGCGAGGATCGGCTCGGCGGTGGCCCAGAGCAGCGCGCCGCCGACACCCGGGACGACTGTGCGCCGCGCCCCGGGGATACGGGAGACGAGCCGGCGTCCGAGGTCGGGCGAGTGGGAGGCGTCCTCCTCGCCGTACCAGACCTCGACCGGGACGGTGATCGCCGCGAGATCGATGGGCCAGCGCCCCATGGCGAGCACGGTGTCCCGGGCGTACCCGGCCGCCGCGCCCTGGCAGAACGCCTCGTCGAGCGCGCGGCCGTAGGCGGCGGCGAACCCGGGGTCCTCGTACACGGCGAGGTCGCACGCCGGGCTCGTGGCCAGAACCATCCGCCGCATCGCGTCCGCGTCGAACCCGGCGAACACCTTCTCCGCCCCGACCGGGTCCTCCGCCACCCGCGCGACCAGGCCCCGCAGATCGTCGGGCAGAGCAGCGGCGAACTCGGGAGCCGCCACCTCGTCGGCGGCCGAGACGAGCGTGAGCGCGGAGACGAGGCCCGCCGCCGCGCAGGCGAGGGCGAAGGGCGCGCCCTGCGAGTTCCCGAGCATGGCGGGACGCGGCCCCAGCCCGCGCAGGGCGATCAACTCCCGCACGTCGTCCACGAAGTCGGCGAAGGTCCGGTCGGGCGCGGGCGTGGAGACCCCGAGCCCGGGACGGTCCACAGAGACCAGCCGGACGCCCTCGTTCTCGACGGCCCCGGCCCCGATCCCGAGCCACCGGCTGGTCGCGGCCCCGGGCGAGAGCAGGACGGGCAGCCCGTCCTGCGGGCCCCACTCGGCCCAGCCGAGCACCCTCCCGTCGGAGAGGCGGGTGGTTCCGAGCCGGGCGGGATCATCGACGTACAAACTCATGCCCGACATCATTATCCAGCCACCCCCGCCCCGCACCGGCTTTCGGCCCCCGGGCCCGTCGCGGCGGTCAAAGAGCCCGCAGGATGCTGCCGCTGATGTCCACGACCCCGCGGGCCACCGGCGGCATGTCGTCGTACGTCGGCGTCGCCGCCCCGCACGTTGTCAGTGGTGCCGCCTAGGCTCCCCACCATGGCGACGCTCCCCAATCCACTGCCCTCCCTGGCCACTTCCGGCCTGGACCTCCCACCCGGCTCCCTGGTGGACGCCACCCTGGACGGCCCCTGGCACGAGCCGCTGCTCTGGTACGCGGACGGCCCGCCCGCCCCGCGCGACTGGCCGGACCTGCGGGCGGCCGGGCGGCGGGTCGGGCTGCTGCCGGTGCTGGTCACGGGCGGCCGGCGCGACCAGTGGCCCGAGGAGTGGGACCTCTGCCCGGACGTCACGTCGTATCCCGGCGACCACGACGCCGACGAGGTCCTCGCGGGCTACTGGACGGCGTACGCGGACGGCGAGGTGGGCGACGGCGCGACGGCCGACGAAGTGGCCCCGGAGAACGCCGGATCACATACGGACGGCCCCGGCTCCTGGCCCGGCCTCGCGCCCGTCCCCGCCCGGGAGGCGGCCGAGGACGCGGACACGGCGGCCGCAGGACTCGCGGGCGTCATCGCCGCCGACGCGGACGAGTGGCTCGGCGGGGCGCGGATGGCCCTCGTCCCGGCCCGCCGCAGCGCCGACATACCGGCGGCCATCGGCTGGTCGGGCCCGATGAACCACGAGAACGACGTGGCCCGGCTCTGCGCGGTGCTCCGCTCCTGGGAGGACCGCTACGACGCCCGGGTCGTGGTGCTCGGCTTCGACACGATGATCGTCTCCGTGGGCCGCCCGCCCGCCACGATCGAGGAAGCCCGCGCCCTGGCCGCCGAGCACTACGCGTTCTGCCCGGACAACATCGACCAGTCCCCGCCGTACGACCTCGACGTGTACGCCGAGAAGGCCGTGCTCAACCAGGAAGCGTGGTCGTTCTGGTGGGACTAGAAACGACGGGACCGGAAACAGGCACGGGCACGGCTACGGGCACGGGCAAGAGCACGGCAACAGGCAAGAGCCGCCGTCCGGCCGGCCGGCGCTCGGACCTCAGCAGCATCAAGAAGTGGTGGCGCACGCTCGGCGGCGACGGCTTCGCCGTCCTCCCGCCGCCGACCCGGAGCCGTTACACCCAGTCCGACGGTCACGAGGACGCGGCCGAGCTGTTCGCGACCCGGTCCCTCTCCACCGACACCTCCTTCGCCTACTGGCACTGGCAGTCCCACTCCGCCTTCGACCGCTCCGGCGGCCTGAAGGGCGAGCTGTACGTGCACTGGGGCGGCGACCACGCCACGGTCGCCGCCGGCCTCGGCGACGGCCCGGACGGGTACCGGGTCATCGACGGCGGCCCGCAGGGGGCGTTCCGGCTCGACAAGGTCACGGACAGGGACGACGACGGACTCCCCGACCCCGAGGACACCGCCGGAGTGCGCCAGCTCCTGGACCGGCTCCGCAGCCCCCGCGTGAACCGGCCCGGCAGGCCCCGCCACCACGACGCCCCGCTGACCGCCGCCGAGGAACGCCGGCTGCACGACCGGCTGCGCGATCCGGTGGAGCTGACCGGGGCGGCGGGGTTCGTCACGGCGCTGGAGTCGCGACAGGCGCTGACCTCCGAGGAGACGTCACGGCTGCTGCCGGCCTGGCGGGAGGAGTACGCCGGGCGGCTCGTCGAGTGGCCCGCCTGGGCGGCGCTGCTGGACGCGCTGCTGCGCCACGACCACGAGGAGGTCTGGGACACGGTGGCCTGCCTCGGCCCCCGGGCCTCCGACGCCCTCGGCGCCGCCCCCTCCCCCCAGGCCCTGGACATCCTGCGCGGGTGGTCGCTCACCGGTCAGCCCAACGCGATCCACGCCTGGCTCGACGTGCACCGGGCGGTCCACGGAACCGACCCGGTACGGTCCGCCGGCGCGCTCGCCGCGGAGCTGACCGCACACCACGCCCCCGAGACGTCCCTGAGCACCCTGTTCGCCGCGCTCAGCGCCACCGTCACGAACGACTGGCGCGCCGCCCGGCCGACGGCGGACCACAGCGCGGCCCAGGCGTTCGCGGCCCTCACCGCCGTCCGCCTCGCCACCGACGACGCCCTGCCGCGCCCCCTGCGCGTGGCCGCCGCGCGAACGGCGTACGACCAGGTCGCCCACGTACGGGAGCAGGCGGCCCGGCACCCCGGCGTCAGCGAGGCCGACGTGCTCGCCGCCGCCGACCGCTACGACGCCGCCCGCGACGGCCTGCTCGCCGGCACCGGCCCCGACCTCACCGGATACGAGGGCGGGCTCGGCGACCTCTACCACCGGTACCGCACCCCGACCGCCGCCGACGTCCAGTGGCTGCGCGACCGGGTGGCCGACCCGTCCACCGGCGTCCAGGGCATCGCGTTCTGCCTCGAACTGCTCCACGCCCACGGCGAGGCCACCCGGACCGAGCTGGAAGCACTCCTGCCCCGCTGGAAGAAGGAGCTGACCAAGCAGTACCGCACCACGTACACCGAGTGGCGCCACCCGCTGGTCACCCTGACCTGCCTCGCCCTCGACCTGAACCACCCGGCAGCCGCCGACCTCACCGCCTGGTGGGCGAAGCCCAAGCCGCTCTGGAAGACCCCGGTCCGGCTGCTGACCCACCTCGGCGCACCGGACGAGGCGAAGGCCGCCGAGCTGTGGGACTTCGTGGTCTCCGGCGCTCACGACACCGGGCACCTGATGACCTGGGTGCTGCTCCGCGCCCGGCTCGACGGCACCCACCCCCTGCTCGTCGCCGAGCGGCTGATCGGACAGCGCGGCGTCCGCGCGTACGTCCTGCACCGGGTCCTGATCGGAGGGGCCGACCCCGCCCAGCCGCTCTGGCACTACGCCGTCGACCCGCGCAGCCACAGCTGGCTGCGGCGCGCCCAGGAGGTCGCCGACGACCCCCGCCTCACCGAAGCGGCCCGCGCGATCGGGCTGAAGACCGCCCGCGAGCACTACGCCTTCCGCTACCCGGACCAGGTCCGCCCGGCCCTCACGGACGGGCAGCTGGCAGCGGCACACGCCTGGGCGGAGGCCCGTGCCGACCGGACCTCCGTGGACTGAGCCCTCGTACTCATGCGGCCGGGAGACCCCCCGAGGTTGACTCGGCCGCATGAGCGAGAACAGTCACGACGCCGACAGCACCCCGGCGGCCGCCCCCGACGAGACGCCCGACAACTACGCCTGGATCGCCCCCGTGATCTCCTCGGTCGTGACCGTGCCTTCGGGGCTGCTCGCCCTGCTCTACGGCGCTCTCTCGCCCATGGAGTGCGGCTCCTGCGGCGGCACGGTGGCCGACCGCTTCCACGACAGCTGGACCACCGCGTGGACCGTCCTGTGGATCGGCCTGATCCTCGCCCTGATCGTGCTGATCGCCACCTGGGCGCTCCCCCACCAGCTCCGCTACGCCGCCCGGCGCATGGGCCTGGCCCTCGCCGCCCCCACCACCGCGATGGTCGCTTTCGCAGCATTCATGGCACTGGTCGACTGGCCCTGACAGCAAGTCCCCCGGCCGATCCCGCTCCGCACCACCGCACGGGCCGACCAGGATCCGCTCGTACGGGACAGCGCCCGCTTCTCCATCAAGGAGGCCCACCGGCTCCAGGAGACCGGAGCGGTGGGCCGTGAACCGCGAGAGGACGAGCGGACCGGTTCAGCCGCGAGCAGACCGGCTCAGCGCCGGGCGGACCGACTCAGGCGCCGGGCGGACCGCCTCAGCGCCGCGCGTCCCGCCCCAGCCACTGGGCCGCCTCGGTCGCCCAGTAGGTGAGGATCATCTGCGCCCCGGCCCGCCGGATCCCGGTCAGGCTCTCCAGGATCGCCCTGTCCCGGTCGATCCAGCCCCGCTCGGCGGCGGCCTCGATCATCGCGTACTCGCCGCTGATCTGGTACGCCGCGACCGGCACGTCCACGGACTCCGCGACCTTGGCGAGGACGTCCAGATACGGTCCGGCGGGCTTCACCATGACCATGTCCGCGCCCTCCTCCAGGTCCAGCGCCAGCTCCCGGAGCGACTCGCGGGCGTTGGCCGGGTCCTGCTGGTAGGTCTTGCGGTCACCGGTCAGCGAGGAGCCGACGGCCTCGCGGAAGGGGCCGTAGAAGGCCGAGCTGTACTTCACGGTGTAGGCGAGGATCGACACGTCCTCGTACCCGGTCTGGTCCAGGGCGTCGCGGACCACGCCGACCTGGCCGTCCATCATCCCGCTGGGCCCCACCACATGGGCCCCGGCGTCCGCCTGGACCTGGGCCATCTCCGCGTACCGCTCCAGGGTCGCGTCGTTGTCCACGCGGCCGTCGCCGTCGAGGACTCCGCAGTGGCCGTGGTCGGTGTACTCGTCCAGGCACAGGTCCGACATCACGACCAGCTCGTCGCCGACCTCCTCGCGGACCGCGCGCAGGCCGGCCTGGAGGATGCCGTCCGGGTCCGTGCCCGCCGTGCCCCGGGCGTCCTTCTTCGCGTCCTCCGGCACACCGAAGAGCATGATCCCCGAGACCCCGGCCGAGGCCGCCTCGACGGCCGCCTTCCGCAGGGTGTCCAGGGTGTGCTGGTGCACGCCGGGCATGGCCGAGATGGCGACCGGGGCGTCGATGCCCTCCCGCACGAACGCGGGCAGGATCAGGTTCGCGGGATCGAGCCGTGTCTCGGCGACCATCCGCCGCATCGCCGGGGTCGTCCGCAGCCGCCGGGGGCGGGAGCCGGGGAAGTTTCCGTACGCAGTCATCCTTCGACGATAGACCCGTACGCAGTCAGGTCTTACCGACACCCGCGCCGGGAAAGGCCCGCGAACAACCCCCGGCCACCCACCCGACCGCCAGGCCCCCGGAACGGCGCTGGCCCCGGCCACCCACCCGACCTCCAGGCCCCCGGACGGCGCTGCGACCCGGCCGCCAGGCCCCGGTGACGCCGGCGGCCGGCCGGCCACCGACCTGCCGACCGGTCCGGAAACGCCGGTGGGCCCGGCCGCCGAAGCGACCGGGCCCACCCACCCCCGTACGGCTGCTCCTACGTCTACTACGTCGTCGTCCGACGCCTGCGCGCACCCGGGCGCCGCTCGCTCGGCCGGGTCACCGGGTCGCCGGCCTCCTTCGCCGCGTCCCGGCGCTGCGCGCCGAAGGCGGCGAGCGCCTCGGCGAGCTTGTGCACCGACGGCTCCGGCGACAGCACGTCGACCCGCAGGCCGTGCTCCTCGGCGGTCTTCGCGGTGGCGGGGCCGATACACGCGATCACGGTCACGTTGTGCGGCTTGCCCGCGATGCCGACCAGGTTGCGCACCGTCGAGGACGAGGTGAACAGGACCGCGTCGAAGCCGCCGCCCTTGATCGCCTCACGGGTGTCGGCCGGCGGCGGCGAGGCGCGGACCGTGCGGTACGCGGTGACGTCGTCGACCTCCCAGCCCAGCTCGATGAGCCCGGCCACCAGGGTCTCGGTGGCGATGTCGGCGCGCGGCAGGAACACCCGGTCGATCGGGTCGAAGACCGGGTCGTAGGGCGGCCAGTCCTCCAGCAGCCCGGCGGCGGACTGCTCGCCGGACGGCACCAGGTCCGGCTTCACACCGAAGTCGACCAGGGCGGCGGCGGTCTGCTCGCCGACGGCGGCGACCTTGATACCGGCGAAGGCACGGGCGTCGAGCCCGTACTCCTCGAACTTCTCCCGGACCGCCTTGACGGCGTTCACGCTGGTGAAGGCGATCCACTCGTAGCGCCCGGTGACCAGGCCCTTGACCGCGCGCTCCATCTGCTGGGGCGTACGCGGCGGCTCGACGGCGATCGTCGGCACCTCGTGCGGCACCGCACCGTAGGAACGCAGCTGGTCGGAGAGCGACGCGGCCTGCTCCTTCGTACGCGGGACGAGCACCTTCCAGCCGAACATCGGCTTGGACTCGAACCACGCGAGCTGATCGCGCTGGGCGGCGGAGCTGCGCTCTCCGACCACGGCTATGACCGGCCGGTGGCCCTCGGGCGAGGGCAGCACCTTGGCCTGCTTGAGGACCTGGGCGATCGTCCCGAGGGTCGCCGTCCAGGTGCGCTGGCGGGTGGTGGTGCCCGCGATCGTCACCGTGAGCGGGGTGTCGGGCTTGCGGCCCGCGGAGACCAGCTCACCGGCGGCGGCGGCCACCGAGTCCAGCGTGGTGGCGACGACGGCGGTCGCGTCGCTCGCGCCGACCTCGCTCCAGCACCGGTCGGAGGCGGTACGGGCGTCGACGAAGCGGACGTCCGCACCCTGCGCGTCACGCAGCGGCACCCCGGCGTACGCGGAGACGCCGACGGCGTTCGCCACGCCCGGGACGACCTCGAAGGGCACCCCGGCGGCGGCGCAGGCGAGCATTTCCGCCCCCGCGTTCCCGTCCAGGCCCGGGTCGCCCGCGACAGCACGGACCACCCGCCTGCCGCCCTTCGCGGCCTCCATGACAAGATTGGCCGCATCCCTGAGAACGGGTACACCGACGGTTGTTGACGAGGTGTCAACGACGGTCAGCTCAGGCGTGCTCACGCCTGCCCGCGCATGGCTGCGGACGACGTCGAGCACCTCGGGCTCGGCGACAAGGACGTCCGCGCTCGCGAGCGCCTCGACGGCGCGCAGGGTCAGCAGTCCCGGGTCGCCGGGACCGGCGCCGAGGAAGGTGACCTGCCCTTGGGCGGACAGGGCCGGAAAGTCGGATGCGGCGGGGCCGGTGGGGCTCAAAGTGCTCGCTCCCCCATAAGACCGGCCGCACCCTTGGCGAGCATCTCGGCCGCGAGTTCGCGACCGAGGGCCGCCGCGTCGTCGTGCGACGTGGGGACGGGACCGGTGGTGGACAGCTGTACGAGCGAGGAACCGTCGGTGGTACCGACGACTCCGCGCAGGCGCAGTTCGTTGACAACCTGTCCGTCGGCCAGGAGGTCGGCCAGCGCACCCACAGGTGCGGAGCAGCCGGCCTCCAGGGCGGCGAGCAGGGCACGCTCGGCGGTCACGGCGACCCGGGTGTACGGGTCGTCGAGCTCGGCGAGCGCGGCGGCGAGGTCGGCGCTGGACGCGGCGCACTCGATCGCCAGTGCTCCCTGGCCGGGAGCGGGCAGGACGGTGTCGACCGGCAGGAACTCGGTCACCTCACCGCTCCGGCCGAGACGGCTGAGCCCGGCGGCGGCGAGAACCACCGCGTCGAGCTCCCCGTCGCGCACGAACCCGATCCGCGTGTCGACGTTGCCCCGGATGGGGACGGTCTCGATCCGCAGTCCGTGGGAACGGGCGTACGCGTTGAGCTGCGCCATGCGGCGCGGCGAACCGGTGCCGATACGGGCGCCGTCGGGCAGCTGCGCGAAGGTCAGCCCGTCCCGGGCGACCATCGCGTCGCGCGGGTCCTCGCGCTGCGGCACGGCCGCCAGCACGAGGTCGTCGGGCTGGCTGGTCGGCAGGTCCTTGAGCGAGTGGACGGCGAAGTCCACCTCGCCCCGCAGCAGCGCCTCGCGCAGGGCCGCGACGAACACGCCGGTGCCGCCGATCTGCGCCAGGTGCTCGCGGGAGGTGTCCCCGTACGTGGTGATCTCGACGAGCTCGACGGCGCGCCCGGTCACCTCGCGAACCGCCTCGGCGACGAGTCCGGACTGGGCCATGGCGAGCTTGCTGCGCCGGGTTCCCAGCCGGAGCGGCGCGGGGTTCCGCGCGCCCGGGGATGAGTTGTCGGTCATGACCGCCCTCTATTCGGGTCGTTCAGGTCTGCCCGGGAGACGGCGGCCACCGTCTGCGGGTCGAGGTCGAAGAGTTCTCGCAGCGCGTCCGCGTACCCGGCGCCGCCGGGCTCGCTGGCGAGCTGCTTGACCCGCACGGTGGGCGCGTGCAGGAGTTTGTCGACGACGCGGCGCACGGTCTGGGTGATCTCGGCGCGCTGCTTCTCGTCCAGGTCGGGAAGGCGGCCGTCCAGCCGGGCGATCTCGCCGGCGACCACGCCGGCGGCCATGGTGCGCAGGGCGACCACGGTCGGGGCGACGTGCGCGGCGCGCTGGGCGGCGCCGAAGGCGGCCACCTCGTCGGAGACGATGGTGCGGACCCGGTCCACATCGGCGGCCATCGGGGCGTCGGCGGACGCCTCGGCGAGCGACTCGATGTCGACGAGGCGCACACCGTCGATGCGGTGAGCGGCGCCGTCGATGTCCCGCGGCATGGCGAGGTCGAGCAGGGCGAGCCGGACCGGACCGGTCGACTGTGCGGGCACGGTGACCCGGCGCGGCGCCGTCGCCGGGCCTGCCTGCGCGGCGGAGGCGGCGGAGCCGTTCTCCACCCAGGCGGCGTGCTGGTCGACATCGGCCGGGGCCGGGGTGACGGTGACCGCCGGCCGCTCGGGCGCGGCGTCCAGGGTCACGCCCAGCGCGTCGGCGAGGGCGTCGGCGGTGAGTACGAGGCCGGTGGCACCGGTGCAGGAGACGACGATGTCGGCACGTGTCAGTTCGTCACCGACCGCGGACATCTCGACGGCCCGGGCGCGCACCGCCGTGTCGTCGCCCTGCTGGAGGATCTCCACCAGGCGGTCCGCGCGGGAGCGGGTCCGGTTGGCGACGACGATGTCGGCGACGCCGGTGCGGGCGAGGGTCGCGGCGGCCAGCGAGGACATGGATCCGGCGCCGATGACCAGGGCGCGCTTGCCGGCGGCCCAGCCCTCGGGGTCGGCCCCGGCGGCGAGCTGCTGGAGCCCGAAGGTGACGAGCGACTGCCCGGCCCGGTCGATCCCGGTCTCGCTGTGGGCGCGCTTGCCGACCCGCAGGGCCTGCTGGAAGAGGTCGTTCAGCAGCCGTCCGGCGGTGTGCAGCTCCTGGCCACGCGCGAGCGCGTCCTTGATCTGGCCGAGGATCTGCCCCTCGCCGACGACCATCGAGTCGAGACCGCAGGCCACCGAGAAGAGGTGGTGGACGGCCCGGTCCTCGTAGTGCACGTAGAGATAGGGGGTGAGCTCTTCGAGACCGACGCCGCTGTGCTGGGCGAGCAGGGTGGACAGCTCGGCGACGCCCGCGTGGAACTTGTCCACGTCGGCGTACAGCTCGATGCGGTTGCAGGTGGCCAGCACGGCCGCCTCGGTCGCGGGTTCCGCGGCGAGGGTGTCCTGGAGCAGCTTGGCCTGGGTCTCGACAGCGAGGGAGGCCCGCTCCAGTACGGAGACGGGGGCGCTGCGGTGGCTCAGTCCGACGACGAGGAGGCTCATGCCGGCATCACGGCGGGCATGTCCCCGTCAGGTCCCTTCCGGCTCGCGGGCGTGGCGCGCATCGGGGGCGCGCCCTCGTCCTCGGCGGCGGAGTCCTCGCCTGCCTTGCGCTGCTCGTGGAACGCGAGGATCTGGAGCTCGATGGAGAGGTCGACCTTGCGCACGTCGACGCCCTCGGGCACCGACAGCACGGTCGGCGCGAAGTTCAGGATGGAGGTCACACCGGCGGCGACGAGCCGGTCGCAGACCTGCTGGGCCGCGCCGGGCGGAGTGGTGATCACGCCGATGGACACACCGTTGTCGCTGATGATCCGGTCCAGGTCGTCCGTGTGCTGGACGGCGATCCCGGCCACCGGCGTACCGGCCATGGCGGGGTCCGCGTCGATCAGCGCCGCGACGCGGAAGCCGCGGGAGGCGAAGCCGCCGTAGTTGGCGAGGGCCGCGCCGAGGTTACCGATGCCGACGATGGCGACCGGCCAGTCCTGGGTGAGCCCGAGCTCGCGCGAGATCTGGTAGACGAGATACTCGACGTCGTACCCGACACCGCGGGTGCCGTAGGACCCCAGGTAGCTGAAGTCCTTGCGCAGCTTCGCCGAGTTGACCCCGGCCGCCGTGGCCAGCTCCTCGGAGGAGACCGTGGGGACCGATCGCTCGGAGAGCGCGGTCAGGGCGCGCAGATACAACGGAAGTCGGGCGACGGTGGCCTCGGGAATTCCTCGGCTACGGGTCGCCGGTCGGTGAGTTCGGCCAGTTGCCACGGTGCTCCTGCGGGATGAGCGGGGCTGCAGGCGGCCGTGTGTCCCAGGACCGCCCCGTCGAATGCAGGCTATGTCTTTGTGAACGCGTGCACAAAGATGGTGTCCGTTTTGTCCGGTCAAAGTGACCGGGGTCACGCACATTCCCCGCGCGATCCCGGAACCAGGGGCCGCATCGGCCCGTTGCCGCCTCGAAGGGGGCAAAGCGGTTCACACTCCTCACAACCAAGCCCCCGAGGCCACCCAAAACGCCCGCAATGTTAACCGGGTTTCGCGTCCGCACCCAGCGCCTTGCGCAGCCTCGCCGGATCCACGCGCCAGAACGTGTGCTGTTCGTCATCGATCAGCACCACCGGAATCTGCTCCCAGTACTCCTTGTACAACTCCTCGTCCTCGGTGATGTCCTTCTCCACCCACGACGCACCGGTCTCCTCGCAGACCGCGCTCACCACCGCCCGCGCGTCCTCGCACAGATGACACCCGGGCTTCCCCACCAGCGTGACCACCCGCTCGGCGGGCTTCTTCCTCTTACGTCGCAGCAGAGCACTCATGCCTTCATTCTGCGCCCGCCGCGCTCACTTCCCGAGCCCCCGATGCCCACTTTCCGCACCCGCGCACCACCACCACCCGGGCCGCCCGGACCGCCCGGAATCACCCGATTCACCGTTCCGACCCGCAGCGTTCACGCCCACGCATCGCGGCAGGTCCGGCAGGTGCGGACGGACTGGCTATGCTCACGGCATGGCCGCTCTTGGATGGCTCACACCCCGTAGGCGTTCCGCTACCGCACGGAGCGTCCTGGCAGGCGAGGCCGCCGCCGAGGCCGCACGCAAGACCTCGGCCGCCGACGACGAATCCGCCCTCCTGACCAAGGCCCCGGAAGAAGCGGACGCGACACCTCCCGAGGAGCCCGCGTTCCCCGTCGCCGGGGACGACCGCGCCGCCGCCTTCTTCGACCTCGACAACACCGTCATGCAGGGCGCCGCGATCTTCCACTTCGGCCGCGGCCTCTACAAGAGGAAGTTCTTCGAACGCCGCGAGCTCACCCGGTTCGCCTGGCAGCAGGCCTGGTTCCGGCTGGCCGGCGTCGAGGACCCCGAACACATGCAGGACGCCCGCGACAGCGCCCTGTCCATCGTCAAGGGCCACCGCGTCTCCGAACTGATGTCGATCGGCGAGGAGATCTACGACGAGTACATGGCCGACCGCATCTGGCCCGGCACCCGGGCCCTGGCCCAGGCCCACCTGGACGCCGGACAGAAGGTCTGGCTCGTCACCGCCGCCCCCGTGGAGACCGCCACCATCATCGCCCGCCGCCTCGGCCTGACCGGCGCGCTCGGCACCGTCGCCGAATCGGTCGACGGCGTCTACACCGGCCGCCTGGTCGGCGAACCCCTGCACGGCCCCGCCAAGGCCGAGGCCGTCCGCGCGCTGGCCGCCGCGGAGGGCCTCGAACTGGAGCGCTGCGCCGCCTACAGCGACTCGCACAACGACATCCCGATGCTCTCGCTGGTCGGCCACCCCTACGCGATCAACCCGGACACCAAACTCCGCAAGTACGCCCGCGCCCGCGACTGGCGGCTGCGCGACTACCGCACCGGCCGCAAGGCGGCCAAGGTCGGCATCCCGGCCGCCGCCGGGGTCGGCGCGCTGGCGGGCGGCACCGTCGCCGCCGTCGCCCTGCACCGACGCCGCCGCTGACCCGCGCCCCCGCCGCGCCCTCCGCACCCCCGCCGCGCCCCCGCGCCCCGTGCCCGGCCACCCGCGAACGGTCACGGGGCGCAGCCACGCCCGGAGCCGGGCGCCCGATCGCGATCGAGTCCGCGGAGGCGGGCGACACCCCGCCGGCCAGCCGGATCACCGGCGCCCGGCCACAACCCGTCGCCCCCGTAGACAGATCACGAAGTAATCCGATCAATAAACGGTCACCATGTGCTACTTGATACGTCACTTAGCGATAACAGAAGCGACGGAACCGGTGATTTAGACAACTGGGTGTAGCGCTGCCTGCACGAAGCGTTATTCTCCTCAGACGCATCACGGAAGCCGCCACTCGCTACCACGAGTGACGTTTTTCGAACTGCTCGTGATGGAAGCTCTGCCTCTGGGAGTCCCGTGTACCCACACGTCGGGGTTGACGCCTCGGGCCTGGCTACGCTGCGTGCATCGGTCATTGACCGCTTGCGCGGCTTCGTCCCCACCGCGTACGCCGTCCCCGCATTTGCCACCCCTGCACCTGCCGGCCCCTGCTACGCCCTGGCCGAACGCAGTGCGGCGGTCGGAAGACGCGGCACCCGCGCCGCCTCGGCCACGTCGACCGTCCGCCGTCCCACCGCCGACAGCGACAGCGCGCGCATGATGGATCTCGTCGAGCGCGCACAGGCCGGTGAGGCGGATGCCTTCGGCCGCCTGTACGACCAGTACAGCGACACCGTGTACCGGTACATCTACTACCGCGTGGGCGGCAAGGCGACCGCGGAGGACCTCACCAGCGAGACCTTCCTCCGCGCGCTGCGCCGCATCTCCACGTTCACCTGGCAGGGCCGCGACTTCGGCGCCTGGCTGGTCACTATCGCTCGCAACCTGGTCGCCGACCACTTCAAATCCAGTCGCTTCCGACTGGAAGTGACCACCGGCGAAATGCTCGACGCCAACGAGGTGGCGCGCAGCCCCGAGGACTCCGTCCTGGAGTCCCTTTCCAACGCCGCTCTGCTCCAGGCCGTGCGGCGACTCAACCCCCAGCAGCAGGAGTGCGTGACCCTGCGGTTCCTCCAAGGCCTCTCGGTCGCGGAGACCGCCCGGGTGATGGGCAAGAACGAGGGCGCGATCAAGACCCTCCAGTACCGAGCCGTACGGACGCTCGCCCGACTCCTGCCGGACGACGCCCGCTGATCCGGCCTCTGCGTGACCGTCCCGTCACGCACTGGTCCGATCATCCTTCGTGCGTAACCCAAGTGCCGAGCGCCTCGTTGTGCCGGTTGCAGGCCCCCTGTCGTCGCCCCCTGTCCGTAGCCACTCACTCCATCGAGTGGAAACGCTCAAGGTGCGCAACCTTCCGGACCGCCAGGGGAGTCGACCGTCATGACGAGAGGAGGTGCCGCCAGTGATCGCAAACGTTTCGGCACACCGGCGGGCGAACGCCTTCGCCCAGGCCCTGGAAGAAGCGACCCCCCAGGGTGCGGCGGCCGTACAGCCCGCGGAACCGGCCGACCAGGCCGACCGCGAACCGCTGTTGGCCCTGGCGAACGGCCTCGGTGAGCTACCGAAGCCGCAGTTGGACCCCGAGGTCAAAATGGTGCAGCGAGCCCAGCTCGTCGCGGCCATGGAGACCATGTTCGCCGAGGGCGGCGCGTCCACGGGCCCTACGGTGCCCGTGCAACGGGGCAAGGGGGCCCACCGGGCCTCACCACTGCGGAAACTGCGACCCCGCTCACGCTGGGCGAAGGGGCTCACTGCCGGCGGGCTCACCGTCGGCGTGGCCGCGGGAGCGTTCGGCGGCGTGGCCGCCGCCAGCTCCGACGCCCTCCCCGGTGATTCGCTCTACGGACTGAAACGCGGGATGGAGGACATCAGCCTCGGCATGGCCAAGGGCGACGCCGACCGCGGCGAGGTCTACCTCGACCAGGCCTCCACCCGGCTCAGCGAGGCCCGCAGACTCATGGAGCGCGGCCGGTCCGGCGCCCTCGACCACGAATCCCTCGGCGCCGTCAGACGCGCGCTCAACGGCATGTCCCACGACGCCTCCGAGGGCCACCGACTGCTCCACTCCGCCTACCAGCGCGACGGGGCGATCGGCCCGATCCAGACCCTGGACACCTTCTCCCGCTCGCACCGCGACACCTGGAGCAGCCTCCGCGACCGGCTGCCCGTCCAGCTCACCGACGTCCGCGACGAGGTCAGCTCCGTCTTCGACGCCATGGAGGACGAAGTCGCACCGCTCCAGTCCCTCCTCCCCCGCCCCCCGGGCCCGGACAAGGGCACCGGACACTCGGACGCCACCACCCCGGACACCGGCTCGCCCCGGACCGACGCCCCCGCGCCCCCCGCCGCCCCCGAGAAGCCCGGGAACCGCACCGACGGGGGAACCACCCCCGAGCCCTCCGGCCCGTCGGACTCCGCCGACGCCACCCCGGAGGACGGCCTGCTGGGCGGCGGTACGGACGGCCTGCTGGACGAACTCCCGACGGACGGCCTCACCCAGCCCTCCCCCGAAGGCCGGCCCAGCGCACCCGCCGCCCCGGACGTCACCCTGCCCCCGCTCCTCCCGGGGCTCCTCCCCGGTCTCGGCATCGACGGCGAGAACCTCAAACCGTAGAACGCCGTAGAGCGCCGTAGAACGAAGGACCCCGCGCGCACGAAAAAAAGGGGGCCGGTACGCGGATCGCGTACCGGCCCCCTTCTCGTCCCGGCCTGCTCAGCAGGTCAGAAGAACACCGACCGCCGCTGCACCAACAGCTTGTACAGCGTGTGCTGGATCTGCTCACGCACCTGGTCCGTCAGATTGAACATCAGCATCGGGTCCTCCGCCGCCTCCGGCGGATACCCGTCCGTCGGAATCGGCTCACCGAACTGGATCGTCCACTTCGTCGGCAGCGGCAGCGCACCCAACGGCCCCAGCCACGGGAACGTCGGCGTGATCGGGAAGTACGGGATACCCAGCAGCCGGGCCAGCGTCTTCGCGTTCCCGATCATCGGGTAGATCTCCTCCGCGCCCACGATCGAGCACGGCACGATCGGCGCCCCCGCCCGCAGCGCCGTCGACACGAACCCGCCCCGCCCGAAGCGCTGAAGCTTGTAGCGCTCACCGAACGGCTTGCCGATGCCCTTGAACCCCTCCGGCATCACCCCGACGATCTCTCCCATCTCCAGCAGCCGCTGCGCGTCCTCCGCACAGGCCAGCGTGTGACCCGCCTTGCGCGCCAGCTCGTTGACGACCGGGAGATGGAAGACCAGATCGGCCGCGAGCAGCCGCAGATGCCGGTCCGCCGGATGGTTGTCGTGCACCGCGACCTGGAGCATCAGCCCGTCCAACGGCAGCGTCCCGGAGTGGTTGGCCACGATGAGCGCCCCGCCGTCCGACGGGATGTTCTCGATGCCCTTCACCTCGACCCGGAAGTACTTGTCGGCCAGCGGCCGCAGCACCGACATCAGGACCTGGTCGGTGAGCTCCTCGTCGTAACCGAACTCGTCGACGTCGTAGTCACCGGTGACCCGCCGCCGCAGGAACGCGAGCCCGCCCGCGATCCGCCGCTCCCAGCCGCCGGAGGAACCGTCCACGTCCACCGCGTCCCGCGGCTCCCGGCCCCCCTCCCCCGCCTCCGGGGGCAGCCCGGAGGGCTCGGGGACCTGCGCCCCCGGCAGCGCGCTCACCGGAGCCGCGGAACCGTCGCCCCGACCGCTGCCGGGACCGCCCGCCCCGGTCCGGCGCCGCGTCGGACGCGACGCGCCACCGGACCGCGAACGGTCGTCGTCGAACGGAATGACCTTGGCGTCCGCCATCGTCGGTGCGCTCCTCTACCTGGCGCCGTGAGTCGTCTGTACCGCGCCGGCCCCGCGCTCCCGCGGCCCGGCGCCTCCCGGGAGCGGCAACGCCGCCAACCGGTCCACCGCCCTGCCCACCGTCTCCGGCGGCAGCAGCCCCGGACCCCGGCTCCGCGCGAACTCCGCGAACGTCTCCGCCGTGGTGAACTTCGGCCGGAAACCGAGGGTCTCGCGCATCTGCACCGTCGACACCACCCTGCCATGGGTGAGCAGCCGGATCTGTTCCGGCGAGAAGTCGGTCATGCCGATCGTACGGAGCGCCGAGCCGACCCACGTGACGGCGGGCAGCAGCACCGGCACCGTCGGCTTCCCCAGCCGCCGCGAGCACTGCGACAGCAGCAGCACCCCGGCGCCGGCGATGTTGAACGTGCCGCTGTTCAGCGTCCCGCGCCGGGGCTCGCTCGCCGCGATCCCCAGGACGTCGACCACATCGTCCTCGTGCACGAACTGGAGCCGGGGGTCGTAGCCGAAGACGGTCGGCAGAACGGGCAGCGACAGATAGTCCGCGAGCGGCGAGTCCGGCCGGGGCCCCAGGATGTTGGCGAACCGCAGCACGCACACCGCCACATCGGGCCGACGGCGGGCGAAGCCCCGGACGTACCCCTCGACCTCCACCGCGTCCTTCGCGAAGCCGCCGCTGGGCAGCGACTTGGGCGGAGTGGTCTCGGTGAACACGGCGGGATCGCGGGGCGCCGACCCGTACACGCTCGTACTGGACTTCACCACGAGCCGCCGCACCGTCGGGGACTTCTGACAGGCGCCGAGCAGCTGCATGGTGCCGATGACGTTGGTCTCCTTGATCGCCGTCCGGCCGCCGGCGCCGAGCGCCTTGCCGGAGACGTCCAGGTGCACGACCGTGTCGACGGCGTGCTCGGCCAGGATCCGCGCCAGGGCGGACTGCCGGATGTCCGCGCGCACGAACTCCGCGTCGCCCAGCTCATGGGCGGGCGCGACCGCGTCGACGGCGATCACCCGGCCCACCCCGGGCTCGCACTGGACGCGCCGGACGAAGCGGCCCCCCAGCTGCCGGGCCGCTCCTGTGACGAGCACGACCTTGCCCAAGACCCGGCTCCCCTCTGCGTCCCTGCTTCCGGCGGTAACTTCCCTGGCCGTCACCGTAGCGGGTGGACGCCGCCCTGTGACGCCCCCGTGCTCCGAAACGCACCGCAGCCCCTCCACCGGAACGGCGGAGGGGCTGCGGATCTCACGAACTGCGTTCGCTTACTTCTTGTTGCGACGCTGAACGCGCGTGCGCTTGAGCAGCTTGCGGTGCTTCTTCTTGGCCATCCGCTTGCGCCGCTTCTTGATAACAGAGCCCACGACTACCCTCGCTCACTTCATTTTCACTGGTGCGGGGCGTCTGGGCCCACACGACCTACGTCGGCCTAGCCTACCCGCCACCGTCCGAGGGGCGTAATCCGCAGGCAACCTCAGGCTGATTCCACCCCCACGAAGGAGTCGCGGAGATACGCGTGAACCGCTTGCTCCGGCACCCGGAAGGACCTGCCCACCCGGATCGCCGGCAGATGACCACTGTGCACCAAGCGGTACACGGTCATCTTCGACACTCGCATGACCGAGGCGACTTCCGCCACGGTCAGAAACTTGACCTCGTTGAGAGGCCTCTCGCTGCCAGCAGCCATGACCCACCTGTACCTTCCGCACCGGACGCGCACCGGCTTCCCCTCCGGTGACTCTTCGTCGCTGTGCGCTCACTCCACAGATTAGGGGCGGGTGGTGCGAGTGGGGAAGAGGAGAGACAGCCGCCGGCCTACGGTGACAGACGGGCCCGATTGAGCACATAGCGCGTCAACGGCCGGTAAAACGGGGCCCGTACGCCGTCGTCGAGCGGAACGACGACGGACACCCGCCCCTCGGCCTCACCCACGAACAGCGCCGGATCATCCGTGTCCGCCGGCCCGATCGCCTCGATCCCCAGCTGACCTGCACCGCAGACCCAGCCGTGATCCCCGATCACCAACTCCGGCAGCACCCCGAGCCGCTCCGCCGCGTCCTGGAGCGCGAGCCGCACCGGAAGCGGTGAATGCGTGTGCGCGCCGTTCTCACCCCCCGTGGGCCGCCCCCCCGGTTCGCGCACCAGGGCGACACCCCGTACGTAGTCAAGGCTGTACGTGCGTACGCCGAACCGGGTCGTTATGTCGACACATCTCCCCTGCGCGGGGGTGAGGACAGGACAGCCCGCCGCCAACAGAGCGTCTGCCAGCCCGGCGTAGAAACCGAGCAGCCGGTGCGGGTGACCGGTCCCCAGCAGCACCGGAGCCCGACGCTCCGCCACCAGCGCCAACCGCTCGGCGAACGCGTCCAGCGCGGCCACCGTCCGCTCCGGATCGATCGCGTCGGGACCGCTCACATGCGTGGGATCCGCCGAGACCCCGCACCGGTCCGCCATCAGCCGCAACAGCTCGCCCTCGCCCCAGGCCCGCTCGGGCGCGAGCCCCAGCATCACCCGCGGATCCCGCGCGGCGAACAGCCGGTAGCTGCGCAGACTGGTCTCGCGCGGGGTGGCCACGGGCCCGGCCAGCCGGGCCGCCAGCAGATGGGCGCGCAGCGCCCCGGTGCTCAACACCCCTGGGATGCTGCCGTACCGCGCGGCCCGGCGGGCGGGAATCCCGTTACGCCCCACCGTTGGCGTAACGCACGGCACAATGCCCCCGCGCCGCCCTGTCTCAGGTCAGCAGCCCCCGCAGCGGGAACGCCGCCTTCCGGGACGCCAGTACCGCCTGGTCCAGCCGGTCCGCCGGGTCGTACCCGTCCTCCCAGGCCTGCCACGACGGCGTACGCCCGTCCGTCATCCTGCCCGGCCCCAACTGCCGCGTACGGGCGTAGACGAGCTCCCGCCAGGACGGCGGCACCACCGACTCCGGGTCGACGGGAGCGTGCGCCGCGATCCCGACGAGATGCGTCCACGACCGGGGCACCACGTCCACCACCGCGTACCCGCCGCCGCCGAGCGCCACCCAGCGCCCGCCGTCCGCGTACCGGTGGGCCAGCTCGTGGCAGGACTCCATGACCGACCGCTGCGCGTCCAGGGAGACCGCGAGGTGGGCCAGCGGGTCCTCGAAGTGCGTGTCGGCCCCGTGCTGGGTGACGAGCACCTGGGGCCGGAAGTCGGCCAGCAGCTCGGGCACCACCGCGTGGAACGCCCGCAGCCACCCCGCGTCCCCGGTCCCGGCCGGCAGCGCCACGTTGACCGCGGAGCCCTCCCCCGCCCCGGACCCGGTCTCCTCCGGCCACCCGGTCTGCGGAAAGAGGGTCCGCGGATGCTCGTGCAGCGAGATCGTCAGGACGCGCGGGTCCTCCCAGAACGCGGCCTGCACCCCGTCCCCGTGGTGGACGTCCACATCGACGTACGCGACCCGCTCCGCGCCCAGCTCCAGCAGCCGGGCGATGGCGAGGGCGGGGTCGTTGTAGACGCAGAAGCCGGCGGCCGACCCGGGCATGGCGTGGTGCAGCCCCCCGGTGAAGTTCACCGCGTGCTCGCACTCACCGCGCCACACGGCCTCGGCGGCGCCCACCGAAAGCCCCGCGATCAGCGCGGACGCCTCGTGCATCCCGGCGAACGCCGGATCGTCCACGGTCCCGAGCCCGTAGCCCTGGTCGGCCGCCCGCGGATCCGCGGAGGCGGCACGCACCGCCGCCACGTAATCCTGCCGGTGCACGAGCCGCAGGGTGGAGTCCCCCACAGGCTTCGCGGACCGCAGATCCACCGCCCCGTCGAGCCCGAACGCCCGCACCAGCCCCATCGTCAGGGCCAGCCGGACCGGGTCCATGGGGTGCGTCTCCCCGAAGTCGTATCCCGTAACTGCGTCATCCCACATCAGCTGTGTGCGGCCGCTCATGCCCGCCACCGTATCGGGCGGGCTCCGGCCCGAACGCGCGGGCATACACGAGCGTCGCCAACACCAGAACCATCGGTACGAGCATGGCGCCGCGATAACTCCACGCATCCCCCAGAGCGCCCACGAGCGGCGAACCGACCAGAAAACCCACATAGTTGAAGATGTTCAACCGGGCCACGGCCGCGTCGCTGTTCCCCGGGAACATCCGCCCGGCCGCCGCGAAGGTCTGCGGCACGATCACACAGAGCCCGAACCCGAGCATCGTGAACCCGAGCATCCCTACCCAGGCCCCGGGCGCCACCGCCACGACCGCGAACCCGCCCGCCGCCAGCAGGCTCCCACCCCGCACCACGGCGACCGCCCCGAACCGCCGCACCCCGAGGTCCCCCACGGCCCGCCCCAACAGCGTCGTCACCATGTAGACGTTGTACGGAACGGTCGCGAGCTGCTCCGAACCGCCCAGCACGTCCTGAAGGTACTTGGCACTCCAGTTGGAGACCGTCGAGTCCCCGATGTACGCGAAGCTCATGACGAGGCACAGCGGCAGCAACAGCCGGAACGACACGGCCCCGCCGGCACCGACGGGTCCGGGCTCCTCCTCCTTCTCCTCCGGTTCCTCCCCCGCCGTGTACCACCAGCTCCCGACAAGCGCGGCGGGCAACAGCAGCAACACGACGGGCAGGTAGGACCCGAGCAACGACAGCTCCCACCGGGCCCCGGCCCACGCCAGCGACGCCCCCGCGATCCCGCCGAGGCTGTAGGCGGCGTGGAAGCCGAGCATGATGCTGCGCCCGTAAGCTCGTTGGAGGCTGACCCCCAGCATGTTCATCGAGGCGTCCAGCGCCCCGACGGCCAGCCCGAAGACGCCGAGCGCGACGGCGACGTGCCACATCTCCCGCCCCGCGCCCACCCCGATCAGGGCGAGCAGGACCAGGGGCTGGGACCACCGCAGGACGACACCGGGCCGTACCCGCGCGACCACCTTCTCGGTGGCCACGCTGCCGGCCCCCGCCAGGATCGGGACAGCGGCGAGGAAGACGGGCAGCAGCCCGTCGGATATCCCGTACTGGTCCTGAATGGCGGGGATACGTGTCACCAGAAGAGCGAAGGCCACCCCTTGAACGCCGAAGCTCAACCCCAGGGAGGCCCTGCCGTGCCGCAAGCCCGCTTCCGTCATGGCCGCGAGCGTAGGGCCGGGTTCCGGGCAGGGGTAGATGGATCAGGCGAGCAGTTCGGGGAGCTGAGCCATGTCGGAGAAGTGCCCGGTCACTCCGGTGAGCCGGTCCGCGGGCATCATCGACGTGAACCCGTACACGTCCATCCCCGCGGCGCGGGCCGCCTCGACCCCGAGCGGGCTGTCCTCGATGACGACGCACCTCTCCGGAGCGACCCCCATCCGCTCGGCGGCGTACAGGAACAGGTCGGGCGCCGGCTTGCCCCGCCCGACATCCTCCGAGCTGAAGATCCACTCCTCCTCGAACCACTGGTCGATCCCCGTCCTGCGGTGCCCGACCCGGATGCGCTCGTGGCTCCCGGAGGAGGCGACGCAGTAGTCCACCCCGTCCGCGACGAGCTTCCCGAGCAGTTCCTCGGCCCCGTCGACGGCCACGAGCTCCCGCTGGAAAGCGGCGAACGTACGGGTGTTGAGCGTGGAGTCGAAGTCCTCGGGCAGTTTCTGCCCGGTCCGCTCCTCGACGAGATCGTGGACCCGGTGCACGGCGGACCCCATGTAGTCACGGAGCGACTCGTCGTACGAGGTGGGGTGACCGAGCTCGGTGAGGTAGCCGGAGAGGACGGTGTTGGCGAGCGGCTCACTGTCGACGAGCACACCATCGTTGTCGAAGATGACCAGTTCGTAGCGCATGGTTCGACCCTAGACGTTCAGAACGCAGAAAAGCCCCGTGCCACAAGGCACGGGGCTTTCCCGGAAAAATTGTTCGGCGGCGTCCTACTCTCCCACAGGGTCCCCCCTGCAGTAC
>NZ_JBEZYG010000032.1:0-88831 GCF_040638385.1 Streptomyces sp. NPDC026589 | reverse complement strand
CCACCGTGCTGCCCGCCACCATCCAGGGCATCCGCCGCTATCTCGGCTCCGGGCTGATCAAGGGGATCGGGCCGGTGATGGCCGACCGGATCACCCCCACTTCGGCGTCGACACCCTCGACATCATCGAGCAGGAGCCGAAGCGTCTGGTCGAGGTCCCCGGCCTCGGCCCCGAACGCCCGAAGGCGATCGCGACAGCCTGGGAGGAGCAGAGGGCGATCAAGGAGGTCATGGAGCCTTTTCCCTCTTGATCAGGTGGTGAGTCCGAGGGCGACGACGACCCGGACAACGGCGGTGATCCGGGTGGTGCAGCAGCGGAGCTTCCGCAGGAGCCGCCAGAACTTGAGGGTGGCCATGGCACGTTCCTCGAGGCTGCGGATGCCGTTGGCGCCGGCCGCGCAGGTTCTTGCCCCGAATCAGGACGCGGACAGCAAGTCCCGCGCCCTGGTATGCCCTGTCAGCCCAGCACTTGACGTCGTCAGCGCCGAGAGCGGCGGGAACGCCGTGGGTCCAGGCCGCGGTCAGTCGAGGTCTCCCGCGCCGCCAACCACGGGCCCTGACCAGTATCCTCTCCCTTCGCGTTTACCGTGTCCAGGTTCGTACGCGGTACGCGTGAAGACTCGTACAGCGCCCGCTCTCGCCCTGGCCCTTCAGAAGAGGTCGTCCAGCGGCCCGGCCAGGGATCCCCATGCGGGCGTTGGGTCCCGGTCGGCGTCCCTGTCCTTCTTGCGGTTGATCGGGAACATCAGCTGCGCGCTGAGGAGTACCAGTCCGAGGCCTCCCGTACACAGTCCCGCACGAGCCCACCACATGCTGCCCGTCCAGTCCTGGGGCGGTCCGATGATGGCCCACACGGCGAGGGACATGCCGACAAGCAGAACAACCACCGCACTGATGCGACGCAGATCGATCTTCATGTGGTGATGATCGCACCAACGAGTTGGTGCGTGATAGCGGGTGCGCATGCTCTGCGGGTGAGGGATATGACTGATCGTTCCGTTTGGCGCATCCATTGCTCACTGGCATCTCGGAAGCTCATCCGGCCTCGCTGGTAGCTGAGTGGCCAGGCCGGGGGCGGTCAGCGTTGAGGGCCATCGATTCCGTGCACCTCATCCAGCCTGCCGGGTGGTTGGGTCGGCAGCCCAGCGGTGGGCATGAAGGAAGCTCGTGGTAGACGGGTTCACGACCAAGATCACCACCCCGCCAGGAGCTTCGTGTGCTTGTCCACCCTTCCCCAGGCTCTCGGCTCCGCTCGAGCAGGGGAGACCCCATTGCGTCGATCTGCCCAGCCGCACCCTGCGGCACCTCTCCGGTCTTCTCGCAGGTCACCGCCGCCGCGTCGGCTCCCGGTGGCGTCGTCCGACCTGTGGCCGGCAGGCCCTGCTCGTCTTGGCTCCCCTGCGCTGCGGCGACACTTATGCCCGCCTCGCGGCAGGCTTCCGCATCGGGATCGCCACCGTCCACCGCTACCTACGCGAGGCCGTCGACCTCCTGGCCGCCCTCGCGCCCACGCTGGAACAGGCCATGACGACCGTCCGGAAGAAGGCGTACGCGATCCGCGGCGGAGCGACCTGTCCGACCGGTGGCCGGGCTGTCCGTAGCTCTATCCGTAGCTCTGGACGGTTCCTCAGACGGGTTTGATGCTGCGGCCCAGCAGGGCCGTGACATCCACCGTCTCGTCCGCCGAGGGAGTGGCCGTGGGCACGGGCCGGTCGAATCCGGAGAAGTCCACGGTCCCCTTCTCGTCGGCGTTGCGCACGGTGATCCGCACCGGGTACGGCGTGCCCTCGGCGGCTACGTAGGCCGTCAGGCGCTCGTTGCCCTCGGCGCGGGTCACCGGAACGACGGGCGCACCGTTCACCTCGGTTTTCTCGCCCTTCGTCAGGGTGCCCCGGTCGGCGGTGTCGGCGTTGTCCGTGATCAGCTCGCGGAAGGTGTCGAGATCGCAGACCTCGGTCACGCTCAGCAGCCGGGGGTTGTCGGCCTCGGCCTTCATATAGCGGCCGTCGAGGATCGCGTCGAAGGTGGAGCCGCCGATCGGCACATGGTTCTTCCAGAAGGCGGCGTCCGGCTTCAGCCAGACGTCGTCGCCGCGCTTCACGATCTCGACCGAGCCGTCGTCGCCCATGTCGACGCCGCCCGCGCAGTTTCCCTCGCGGTCCAGGGTGAGGTCGAGGCTCATGTCCGGGCCGCTCCCGTCGAGACTCCCGCGCGCGCTCAGATGCAGGGAGTCCACGTCGAGCAGGGCGTCGCGCGAGCGGTCGGCGATCTCCTCGGCGCCGAGCGAGTCGATGTCGTCGTCAGCCTGCGCGACCACACCACTCGTCAGGGTGAGGGCAACGGTCGCGGCCCCTGCCGCCGCACGTGCGGCCCAACGGTGTGCGCTCACATCGCCTCCTCGAAAACGCCCCGGTCAGGGGGTGCGCTCCATGAGAACCGGCACATTCGAGCGTACGCCGCGAGCGGGGGAGCCGCCCGGCGCGCACACGGAGCGTAAGACGTGAACGCGTTTCCCGTTACGGAGGGTGGGCAGAGCTGCGGTGATCCCGCCCGGGATCGATCACCGGACGACCCGGACCCCCGTTCCGGACGGAACGGTTGAGCGTGCCGCCTCCTCTCGTTACCCTCCAGTAAGTACGTGTGGGCGCAGCCGGGACGACCGGTCGTCCCGCACCACGAGGGAGGCGGCACGCCCATGTCCTCAGCGGAGCCCACCGAAGCGAAGCCCACCGAGCAGACCGGTCCGGCCGTACGGGAACCCGGACGCGGCCCCCGCCCCACCGCCCCCGTCCCGCCGCCGGGGCCGGGGCCCGGACTCGTGGAGAGCGCCCGCCGGCTCGCCGACGCCACCACCACCTCCACCGCACTCGTGGCCGACGCCCTGGCCCGCATCGAGGCCACGCAGCCCACCCTCAACGCCTTCCGCCACCTGCGCGCCGAAGCGGCTCTCGCCGAGGCCGCGGAGGCCGACCGGCGGCTCGCGGCGGGGGAGCGGCTGCCGCTCCTCGGCGTGCCGGTCGCCGTCAAGGACGACACCGATGTGGCGGGTCTGCCCACCCATTTCGGCTGCGACGGAGAGCGCCCCCCGGCCGCCTCCGACAGCGAGGCGGTCCGTCGGCTGCGCGCCGCCGGAGCCGTCGTCGTCGGCAAGACCAACTCCTGCGAACTGGGCCAGTGGCCCTTCACCGAAGGCCCCGCCTTCGGCGCCACCCGCAATCCCTGGAACACCGCGCACACCCCGGGCGGCTCCTCCGGCGGATCGGCGGCGGCCGTCGCCGCCGGACTCGTCCCCGCCGCCCTCGGCTCGGACGGCGCCGGATCCGTGCGGATCCCCGCCGCGTGGACGCACCTCGTCGGCATCAAACCGCAGCGCGGGCGCATCTCGGTCCACCCGCACAGCGACGCCTTCCAGGGGCTCACCGTGAACGGCACCCTCGCCCGTACGGTCGCCGACGCGGCGCTGCTCCTGGACGCCGTCGCCGGAGCGCATCCCGACGACTTCCACCGCCCGCCCGCCGTGCGCGCCGCCGACGCCGCCCGCCGTGACCCGGGCCGCCTCCGCATCGCCCTCGCCTGGCGTCCCCCGCTCACGCTCACCGGCGCCGGACCGGACCCGGAGGTGCGCCGGGCCGTCATGCTGCTCGCCGAGACCCTCGCCCGGCTCGGCCACCACGTCGAGGAGGCCCGCCCCCGGTACGGGCTGATCGGCCTCGCCTTCGTGCCCCGCGCCACCGCCGGCATCGCCGAATTCGCCGCCCGCCACCCCGAACCGGCCCTGCTCGACCCGCGCACCCGCAGCGCCCTGCGGACCGGGACACGGCTGGGCGGGCGGGTGGTGCGGGCCGCCCGCGCCCGCGAAGTGCGCCAGCACCGCAGGATCGGCGCCCTCTTCGACGCATCCGGCTTCGATGTGCTGCTCACCCCGACCACGGCCGCGCCGCCGCCCCGGATCGGCGCCTTCGACCGCCTCAGCGCCTGGCGCACCGACCTCACCATGGCGGCCGCCTGCCCCTACGCCTGGCCGTGGAACGTCCTCGGCTGGCCCGGCGTGAACGTCCCGGCCGGCTTCACCCGGTCCGGGCTCCCCGTCGGCGCCCAGCTCCTGGGCCCCTCCCGCAGCGAGGAGCGGCTCATCGCGCTCGCCGCCCAACTGGAGGGCGACCTGCGCTGGTACGAGCACCGGCCGCCGCCCCACGCGGTACACCGGCCCCCACCCCCGTAACCCGCCGGCCCCCGGCCCGTAACGCGGGGACCCGGCGCCTCACGCCGGGCGGGCGGCCCCCATCAGCGGGCTGGTGGAGCCCCGGTCGCGGACCGATGAGGGCCCGACCCCGGGACACGGACGCGCCCACGGTGTGTGAAGCCGTGCGGGGGCCTTGTGGAGCCCGGCACGGTGAAGAGATATCTTGATGTCAAGCAATGTTGCAGACGTGGAGCGGAGCACCCGGTGACTGACTCGACCATCATCTATACGCACACCGACGAGGCCCCTGCCCTGGCGACCTACTCGTTCCTGCCCGTCGTCGAGGCCTACGCCTCGACCGCAGGCGTCACGGTCGAGCGCCGTGACATCTCCCTCGCGGGCCGGATCATCGCCAGTTTCCCGGAGCACCTCAAGGCCGAGCAGCGTATCGATGACGCTCTCGCCGAGCTCGGCGAGCTGGCCAGGACGCCCGGCGCGAACATCATCAAGCTGCCGAACATCTCGGCGTCGATCCCGCAGCTCAAGGCCGCCATCGCCGAGCTCCAGGGGCAGGGCTACGCGCTTCCGGACTACCCGGACGACCCGCGGACCGACGAGGCCAAGGACGTTCGCGCCCGCTACGACAAGGTCAAGGGCAGCGCCGTGAACCCGGTACTGCGCGAGGGCAACTCCGACCGCCGCGCCCCCGCGTCCGTCAAGAACTACGCCAAGGCCCACCCGCACCGCATGGGCGCCTGGAGCGCCGACTCGAAGACGAACGTCGCCACGATGGGCGTCGACGACTTCCGCTCCACCGAGAAGTCCGCGGTCATCGCCGAGGACGGCTCGCTCCGCATCGAGCTGCACGGTGACGACGGCGCCACCACTGTGCTCCGCGAGTCCGTACCCGTCCTCAAGGGCGAGGTCGTCGACGCGGCCGTCATGCGCGTCGCCGCGCTGCGCGAGTTCTTCACCGCGCAGGTCGCCCGCGCCAAGGCCGAGGGCGTGCTGTTCTCCGTGCACCTCAAGGCCACCATGATGAAGGTCTCCGACCCGATCATCTTCGGCCACGCGGTCCGCGCCTTCTTCCCGAACACCTTCGCCAAGTACGGCGACCAGCTCGCCGCGGCGGGCCTCACCCCGAACGACGGCCTGGGCGGCATCCTCAAGGGCCTTGACTCGCTGCCGGACGTCGGCGCCGAGATCCAGGCGTCCTTCGAGGCCGAGCTCGCCGAGGGCCCCGCCCTCGCGATGGTCGACTCCGACAAGGGCATCACCAACCTGCACGTCCCCAGCGACGTCATCGTCGACGCCTCGATGCCCGCCATGATCCGCACCTCGGGTCACATGTGGGGCCCCGACGGCGACGAGGCCGACACCATCGCCGTCCTCCCGGACAGCAGCTACGCCGGTGTCTACCAGGTCGTCATCGACGACTGCCGCGCCAACGGCGCCTTCGACCCGTCGACCATGGGCTCCGTGCCCAACGTCGGTCTGATGGCGCAGAAGGCCGAGGAGTACGGCAGCCACGACAAGACCTTCGAGATCCCCGCCACCGGCACCGTGCGCGTCGTCGACACGAACGGCGCCGTGGTGCTGGAGCAGGCCGTCGGCGCCGGCGACATCTTCCGGATGTGCCAGACCAAGGACCTGCCGATCCAGGACTGGGTCAAGCTCGCCGTCACCCGTGCCCGCGCCACCGGCAACCCGGCCGTGTTCTGGCTGGACGAGACCCGCGCGCACGACGCCAACCTGATCGCCAAGGTCACCACGTACCTCGCCGACCACGACACCGACGGCCTGGACATCTCCATCAAGTCCCCGGTCGAGGCCACGGCCTTCTCCCTGGAGCGCATCCGCCGCGGCGAGGACACCATCTCCGTCACCGGCAACGTGCTCCGCGACTACCTCACCGACCTCTTCCCGATCCTGGAGCTCGGCACCAGCGCGAAGATGCTCTCCGTCGTCCCGCTGATGAACGGCGGCGGCCTCTTCGAGACCGGTGCGGGCGGCTCGGCCCCCAAGCACGTCCAGCAGCTCGTCAAGGAGAACTACCTGCGCTGGGACAGCCTGGGCGAGTTCCTGGCCCTCGCGGTCAGCTTCGAGCACCTGGCGACCACCACGGACAACGCGCGGGCGCAGGTCCTCGCCGACACCCTGGACCGGGCGACGGGCACCTTCCTCAACGAGGACAAGTCCCCGAGCCGTCGCCTCGGCGGCATCGACAACCGCGGCAGCCACTTCTACCTGGCCCTGTACTGGGCCCAGGAGCTGGCGCGGCAGACCGACGACGCGAAGCTGGCCGAGGCGTTCGCGCCGCTCGCCAAGACGCTGGCCGAGCAGGAGGAGACCATCGTCGCCGAGCTGATCGCGGTGCAGGGCTCCCCGGCCGAGATCGGCGGCTACTTCCAGCCCGACCCGGCCAAGGCCGAGGCCATCATGCGCCCGTCCGCCACGTTCAACCAGGCCATCGCGACCCTCGCCTGACCTGAAGTGAGGCGGAGTCGTCCGCCTCACCGCCCCGCCCCGGCAGGCCCCGCGCCCGCCGGGGCGGTGCGCGTTCGGAGCCCGTACGGGTGAAGGACCAATCCGCCGGGGCCAGGGCTCCGAATGACGACCGTGAGTATCACCCGGAACGCCCTGACCCGCGGCACCCTCGCCGCCCTGAGCGGACTGCTCGCCGGATTCGCCTCGCTGGCCTTCGCCGAGCTCGTCTCGGCGGCCGTCAGGCCCGAGGCGAGCCCCGTGACGGCGGTCGGCGGAGCGGCCATCGACCGGACGCCCGCCGGGGTGAAGGACTGGGCGATCCGGAACTTCGGCGAGGACGACAAGCTCGTCCTGCAACTCGGCATCGTCGTCACGCTCGCCCTCTTCGCCCTATCCGTCGGCCTGTTTGCGCTGCGGCACCGGCGGGCCGGCTCCGCCGCCGTCCTGCTCTTCGGTGTGGTCGGCGCGGCCGCAGCCGTCGGCAGGCCGGACTCCACGGGGCTCGTGGACGGTCTGCCGTCCCTGCTGGGGGCGGTCGTCGGGGCCGTACTGCTGTACGTCCTCATCGGCCGGCTCACCCGCCCGCACCGGACCACCGGTCGGGAGCGGGAGCAGGGGAGTGGACAGGACGACGAGCAGGAGCACGAGGCCGGCTGGGACCGCCGGGGCTTCGTGATCGCCGCCACCGCCGCGGCCGCCGCGTCCGCGGCGGCCGGCGCCGTCGGCCGCGCGCTGAACAGCCGAAGCAGCCAGAACGCCGTAGCGTCCCGCGAGTCCGTGACACTGCCGAAGCCGGCCTCGCCCGCGCAGCCGATCCCGGCGGGCGCACAGCTGCGGGTTCGCGGCATCAGCCCCTTCACCACCCCGAACGACTCCTTCTACCGGGTGGACACCGCGCTCGTGGTTCCCAAGGTCGACGCGGACTCCTGGCGGCTCCGCGTCCACGGCAAGGGCGTACGGCGGGACCTGGAGATCACCTACCAGGATCTGCTGCAACGCCCCTTGATCGAACGTGAGATCACCCTCTGCTGTGTCTCCAACGAGGTCGGCGGACCCTACATCGGTCACGCCAGGTGGATCGGCGTGCGCCTGGCGGACCTGCTGAAGGAGGCGGGTGTCAAGCCGCCGTCCCGAGGCGGCGAGGCCGACCAGATCATCGCCCGCTCGGTGGACGGCATGACGCTCGGCACCCCCGTCGAGGACGTCATGGACGGCCGGGACGCGATGCTCGCCGTCGGGATGAACGGCGAACCGCTGCCCTTCGTCAACGGGTTCCCGGTCCGGATGCTCGTCCCCGGCCTGTACGGGTACGTCTCCGCCTGCAAGTGGATCGAGGACATCGAGCTCACCACGTTCGACGACTACGACGCCTACTGGGTGAAGCGCGACTGGGCGCGTGAGGCCCCGATCAAGACCCAGTCCCGGATCGACACCCCCAAGCCCTTCGGGCGCCCGGAGGCCGGCACGGTGATGGTGGCCGGAGTGGCCTGGGCCCAGCACCGCGGCATCGAGAAGGTCGAGATCCGCGTGGACGACGGTCCCTGGCGGCCGGCGCAACTCGCCGAACAGGGCACCGTCGACACCTGGCGTCAGTGGTCCTACCCCTGGAAGGCGACCCCCGGTGGTCACACCCTGACCGTCCGCGCCACCGACCGCACCGGCGAACTCCAGACCGAGGAGCGCACCAAGACCGTCCCTGACGGTGCGAGCGGCTGGCACTCCGTCGTGGTCACCGTCGACTGACCGCTCGGGCGCATCCGGGCCGGACGTTTCCACGGCACCCCGCGCCACCCTCCTACGGCACCCGGGCGGTCCACTCCGGCGTACCGAACTTGGTGCGTACGAGTTCCTCGGCGCGCGCCAGCTCGGCGTCCGTCACGCTGCCCGCGGTGAGTCCGTGGCGCTTGCGGAACGACTCGATCATGCGCTCGATGACGGTCTGGCGGGGGAGCCCGGTCTGCCGCCGCAGCGGGTCGACGCGCTTCTTCGCGGACCGGGTGCCCTTGTCGGACATCTTCTCCTTGCCGATCCGCAGCACCTCCAGCATCTTGTCGGCGTCGATGTCGTACGCCATGGTCACGTGGTGCAGCACGGCTCCCGGCCCGCCGTCCGGCCCGACCATCCGCTTCTGCGCGGCCCCGGCGATCTTGCCGACCTCGGTGGCGATGTCGTTGAGCGGCTGGTACCAGGCCTTGATGCCCATGTCCGCGAGGGCTTCGAGGACCCAGTCGTCCAGATAGGCGTAGCTGTCGGCGAACGACAGCCCGGAGACCAGGGACTGCGGGACGGCCAGCGAGTAGGTGATGGTGGAGCTGGGCTCGGCGAACATCGCGCCGCCGCCGGAGATCCGGCGTACGACGTTCACGCCGTGCCGCTCGACGCCCGCCGGGTCCACCTCGTTGCGCAGCGACTGGAAGCTTCCGATGATCACGGCGGGGGAGTCCCACTCCCAGACCCGCAGCGTCGGCGGCCGCAGCCCCGCCGCGACCTCGGCGGTGATGACCTCGTCGAGCGCCATGTGCAGCGCGGGCGACTGCGGGGCCTCGTGGATCAGCTGCCAGTCGTAGTCGCTCCACTCCGTGGCCTGCGCGAGCGCCCGGCGTACGGCGACGGCGACGCCCTCCGCGCTCAGTCCGAGCATCACCGTGGAATCGGGCAGCGCCGCCTCGATCCGGGCCGCGAGCCCGGCCGTGTCGGTGTTGGCCGGGGCGCCCTCCAGGGCCGCGTCGATCGCGAGGATCGCCTCGTCGGGTTCGAGGAAGAAGTCCCCGGCGACGCGGACGTTCCGCAGCGCCCCGCCCGCCACCTCCAGGTCCACCACGACCAGCTTGCCGCCGGGAACCTTGTACTCACCGTGCACAGCCATGCCTCCGCCCTAGGGTCCCGGCCACCGTTGTGAGCCGGGCACAAACGTCTACAACGCATGCGCGGGACCGGTTCATCCCGCCCACCCCTGGCATGATCGGCCGACATGAGCGACGCACCCCGTCACATCCTCGTCATCGGCATGGGCGCCGGCGACCCCGACCATCTGACGCTCGCCGCGGTGAAGGCCATGCGCCGGGCCGACGTCTTCCTCGTGCTGGGAAAGGGCAAGGAGAAGGACGCGCTGACCCGGCTGCGGCGGGACATCCTCGACGAACACCTCACCGGCCCCTACCGCGTCGTCGAGGCCGAGGACCCGTGGCGGGACCGCACCCAGCAGGATGCCGGGCGCTACACCTCGGCGGTGCACGACTGGCGCCACCGCCGCGCCGACATCTGTGAACGCCTGATCGTCCAGGAGCTCGCACCGGGGCAGTGCGGAGCCTTCCTCGTGTGGGGCGACCCGTCCTTGTACGACAGCACTCTCGCGATCCTCGACGACATCCGAGGCCGCGGAACGGTGGAATTCAGTCACGAGGTGATCCCCGGCATCAGCAGTGTCTCCGCCCTCGCCGCCCGGCACCGCGTCACCCTGAACCGGGTCGGCCGCCCCATCCACATCACCCCCGGGCGACGTCTCGCCCAGGGATTCCCCGAGGACTGCGACCTCGTCGTGATGCTCGACGGACATGAGAGCTTCACGCAGCTGACGGGCAGGGGATGGTGGATCCACTGGGGCGCCTACATCGGGACCCCGGAGGAGATCCTGGTCTCCGGCCCGCTGGACGAGGTGGCCGGCCGGATCAGCGGGCTGCGTGCGGAGGCGCGCGAACGGCACGGCTGGATCATGGACACCTACCTGCTGAGCCGACCGCCCGGCGCGGGCGGCGACTGACGGCCGATGACTGACGGGTCCACGTCGAGGCGCGGGCGGCGAGGGCCTCCGCACCCCGTCGTCGGACCAACAGGGGCGTCAGGGGTGTCAGGGAGTGTCGGGGGTGTCAGCGCCGGGTCTCGTGCGCCCTGATCACGCCGAGCCCGTGCCCCAGGCTCGGGCATTCGGCGGTGAGGTCGTCGCCCCGCACCAGGTAGTCGTGCACCCGGCCGTCCGCCGGTCGTTCGATCGCGCGATACAGCGTGCCGTTCACGGTGATCGTCCAGTCGTCGCCGTCCTGGGCCCACCCGACTGTCTTCTTCATCTGGCGTATTCCGTTTCCTCGGTCGGCCTCGCCGCGGGTCGGCGGCCGTGTAGTGGGAAGAAGAACGGCTTGTGACGCTCGGTGGTTCCGCAGTCCCTACGCCATTCGGTTACATCTGTGTCACTGTCACCTCCAGTGGACGCGGCCGACCTGACCAGTGGTCAGCACGCGGCTGACGAACGGCCGAACGAGCGGGGAACGGGCGTGGCGCGGCGTCCCGCCGCGACGGAGTCCGAGCCGGCGTCGGGGGAGTTCACCGACCCGTGTCTCACGTCACCATCCGAAGTGTGAACAACGGTGTGCGCGGGCCGGGCGTCCGCTTAGGCTGATCGGCGCAGCTGGTTCGCCCTGTCCGCCAGGCAGGGTGTCGTAAGAGGGAACCCGGTGGGAATCCGGGACTGCCCCGCAGCGGTGAGTGGGAACGACCGCCGTCATACGCACTGGGCCCGGCCGGGTCTGGGAAGCGACGGTCATTAGGTGTCTGCCCCGGCAGACGTGCCCGCGAGTCCGAAGACCTGCCCGTTGCCCGCACGCGACCGTTCGCGTGCGGAGATCTCGGTGACCTCGTGGGCGGGTCGGCGTAACCACCGGGCGGACGGACACGGTTCCACGTGTCCCGGTCTCCGCCCGATGCGTCATCCCTCCGCGTCCGCGTCCCGTCCCGGGGTCTGTCCCGCAGACACGCTCGCGAAGGAGAGTCACGTGACAGCGAAGCCCGCAGCCGCGGCAGCACAGGCCACCGTGTACGGCTACCCCCGCCAGGGCCAAAACCGTGAACTGAAGAAGGCCATCGAGGGTTACTGGAAGGGCCGCGTCGACGCCGACGTCCTCCGTAAGACCGCCGCCGAGCTGCGCCGGGGAACCTGGCAGCGGCTCGCCGAGGCCGGAGTCCACGAGGTGCCGACCGGTGACTTCTCGTACTACGACCATGTCCTGGACACCAGCGTCATGGTCGGCGCCGTCCCCGAGCGGCACCGCGAGGCCGTCGACGTCGACGCCCTCGACGGCTACTTCGCCATGGCCCGGGGCACGCAGGACGTCGCCCCGCTGGAGATGACGAAGTGGTTCGACACCAACTACCACTACCTGGTACCTGAGTTGCGGCCGGACACGGCGTTCGCCGCCGACTCCGCCAAGCAGGTCGCCGAGTTCCAGGAGGCGCTGGCCCTCGGTCTGACGCCCCGGCCGGTGCTGGTCGGACCCGTCACCTATCTCCTGCTCGCCAAGGCGGCCCCCGGGGTGGCGGCGGACTTCGAGCCGCTGACTCTCCTGGACCGGCTGCTTCCCGTGTACGCCGAGGTCCTCGCCGACCTGCGCGCGGCGGGCGCCACGTGGGTGCAGCTGGACGAACCCGCACTCGTCCAGGACCGCACCCCGGCCGAGCTGAACGCCGCCGCCCGCGCCTACCGCGAGCTCGGCGGACACGCCGACCGGCCCCGACTTCTGGTCGCCTCCTACTTCGGGCGGCTCGGCGAAGCGCTGGCGGTCCTGGCCAAGGCCCCCGTCGACGGGCTGGCCCTGGACTTCACCGAGTCCGGCGCGGGGAACCTCGACGACCTCGCGGCGGCCGGCGGACTGCCCGGCAAGCGCCTGGTCGCCGGTGTCGTGAACGGCCGCAACATCTGGATCAACGACTACGAGAAGTCGCTCGCCACCCTCGGCACCCTCCTCGGCCTCGCCGGCCGGGTCGACGTCTCCGCCTCCTGCTCCCTCCTCCATGTCCCGCTGGACGCCGACGCCGAGCAGGGCATCGATCCGGGGATCGCCCGCTGGCTCGCCTTCGCCCAGCAGAAGACCGAGGAGATCGTCGTTCTGGCCCGTGGTCTGGGCGGCGGCACGGACACCATCGCGGCCGAACTCGCCGCCAACCGCGCCGACCTGGCCTCACGCACCGACGCCGCGCTCACCCGCGACCCGGCCGTCCGCGCCCGTACGGCGGCCGTCACCGACGCGGACGGCCGCCGCTCCCAGCCGTACCCGGAACGCGCTGCCGCCCAACGCGCCCACCTCGGGCTGCCGCTGCTGCCGACGACCACCATCGGCTCGTTCCCGCAGACCACCGAAGTGCGCACGGCGCGCGCCGACCTGCGGGCGGGGCGGATCGACGAGGCCGGGTACGAGGAGCGCATCAAGGACGAGATCCGCGAGGTCCTCTCCTTCCAGGAGAAGGCCGGACTGGACGTCCTGGTGCACGGCGAGCCCGAACGCAACGACATGGTCCAGTACTTCGCCGAGCAGCTCACCGGTTACCTCGCCACCCAGCACGGCTGGGTGCAGTCCTACGGCACCCGGTACGTCCGGCCGCCGGTCCTCGCGGGTGACGTCTCGCGCCCCGGGCCGATGACGGTGCGCTGGACGACGTACGCGCAGTCGCTGACCGCACGCCCCGTCAAGGGCATGCTCACCGGCCCGGTCACCATGCTCGCCTGGTCCTTCGTCCGCGACGACCAGCCGCTTGGCGACACTGCCCGCCAGGTGGCCCTTGCCCTGCGCGACGAGGTGAACGACCTGGAGTCCGGCGGCACTTCGGTCATTCAGGTCGACGAGCCCGCGCTGCGCGAGACACTGCCGCTGCGGGCGGCCGAGCACGCCGCGTACCTGGAGTGGGCGACGGAGTCCTTCCGGCTCGCCACCTCCGGGGTGCGGCCGGACACCCAGATCCACACCCACATGTGCTACGCGGAGTTCGGCGACATCGTCCAGGCCATCGACGACCTCGACGCCGACGTCATCAGCCTGGAGGCGGCCCGCTCCCATATGCAGGTCGCCCGCGAACTGGCCGCCCACGGCTACCCCCGCGAGGCGGGCCCGGGCGTCTACGACATCCACTCCCCGCGCATCCCCAGCACCGAGGAGGCGGCGTCCCTGCTGCGCAAGGGGCTTGAGGCCATCCCGGCGACACGGCTGTGGGTGAACCCGGACTGCGGCCTGAAGACCCGCGGCTGGCCCGAGACCCGGGCCTCCCTGGAGAACCTGGTCGCCGCCGCGCGGGCGATCCGCGCGGAGCTGCCCACCGAAGCGGCGTGATCCGGGCCCGGTGCGGGAGGCGGTCACCACCGCTCCCGCACCGGGCCCTGCCTCTGCGGCTCCGGAGAGGACGCCCTCGGCCGAGGCCCCGGCTCGACGCGTCTGCGCAGGCGTGCGGGGGCCGCCGCACTCCCGTCGGCATGGGCCGTCGGCTCCGTCCCGACTACGCTCGGGGGAACGGTAGTTCGGACGCCGGTGGGTCACCCCGTACGACGGCAACGCGTTCTTTCGCACGGTCGGAGTTAGGTTAGCCTAACCAGCGAATACCCGGTGGTGGATCTTTCCTCGACCGGTGCCGCCCCGCGCGCGGGGCGGCACACCCGCACGACCCGCCGCGCACTCCGACCGAAGGGCTTCGCCATGTTGCGTGCTCAGGGCCTGCCGTCCTGCGAACTCCCCACGGAGCGTGGGGTGTGAGCGACGGTACGCAGCCGGCTCCCGGCTCGGAAGGGCCGCGGGAAGGTCTCGTCGCGGGCGGTGCGCACGGGCCGGACCGGCTACGGGCCCTCACCGCGATCGTTCTGGACGCGCTGGAGAAGGCCGTCCCGGCCCGGGGCGGCCCGCTGCCCGCCGGAGGGCCCGAGGCCGTGGCCCGGACCACCCTCGCCCTCTGCACCCCGGTCCTGCCGGAGGAGGGCATCGGACCCGAGGCCGCTCTCGGGGACCTGGTCCGCGCGGTCGCGGAAGGGGCCGCCGATCCGGCCGACCCCGCCTGCGTCGCCCATCTGCACTGCCCGCCGCTCGCCGTCGCCGTCGCGGCGGAGCTGGCCGGAGCGGCCCTCAACCCCTCCATGGACTCCTGGGACCAGGCGCCCGCCGCCGGCGTGATCGAAGAGCTGACCACGGCCGTACTGGCCCGCCTGGTCCACCCGACGGCCCCCGCCCCCGACGCCCTCATCACCAGCGGCGGCACCGAGTCCAACCTGGTGGCCCTGCTCCTCGCCCGGGAGCGGGCGGCCCCCGGCGCCCTCCGGGTGGTGACCGGCGCCAACGCCCACCACAGCGTCCACCGCGCCGCATGGATGCTCGGTCTGCCCGCCCCCGTGGTCGTCGCCTGCCGCGACGGCCGGATCGACCCGGCCGCCCTCGACGACGCGCTGGCCGCCCTCGCCGGTGCACCGCTGCTGGTCGTCGCCACCGCGGGCACCACCGACGAGGGGCGCATCGACCCGCTGCCGGAGATCGCCCGTGTCGCGCAGCGGCACGCGGCCCAGCTCCACGTCGATGCCGCCTACGGCGGTCCGCTGCTGTTCAGCGAGCGGCTGGCCCCGCTGCTCGCGGGTCTGGAGCACGCCGCCTCCGTAACGTTCGACCTGCATAAACTCGGCTGGCAGCCGGTCGCCGCCGGAGTGCTGGCCGTCGCGGACGCCGGGATGCTCGCGCCGCTGTCCCTGCGCGCCGACTACCTCAACGCCGACGACGACACCGAGGCCGGGCTCCCGGACCTGCTGGGCCGCTCGATCCGCACCACCCGGCGCCCCGACGCCCTGAAGATGGCGGTCACCTTCCGGGCGTTCGGCCGCCGAGGGCTCGGCGAACTGGTGGAGCACTGCGTGCGTACGGCCCAGGAGTTCGGCCGGGCCGTCGACGCGCGCCCCGCGTTGCGCCGCCGCCCCGGGGACATCGGGATCAGCACCGTGCTGTTCCGCCCCGCGGTGGCCGACGCGCTGCCGGACGAGGCGGGCGACGCCGTGGTCGCCGCTGTCCGCCGTGCTCTGCTCGCCGAGGGGCGCGCCGTCCTCGGCCGCGCGGTGGCGGAGGACGGCGACGGCCGGCGCCGCCTGTGGCTGAAGGCCACCCTGCTGCACCCGGACGCGGCCACCACCGACCTGCTGCCCCTGCTCGACCTCGTCACGGCGGCGGCGGACCATGCGGTGGCCGAAGCAGAGGCGGCCGGGGACACCGATGCCCCCGTGGCGGAGAGGCTGTCGCCATGACGCGCGGGACGCGCCCGGGACGACCCCCCGCCGATCCAGCGACCCCCGCCGGAGGAACCCGATGATGCCCGGACCGCGCACGCCGCCCCTCGACCTGCTGGGAGTGGGGGCAGGGCCCTTCAACCTCTCTCTCGCCGCGCTCGCCGACGGCGTCCCCGGGCTGCGCACCGTCTTCCACGAACAGCGCCCGGCCTTCCACTGGCACCCGGGGCTGCTGATCGAGGGCGCAACTCTGCAAGTGCCCTTCCTGGCCGACCTGGTGAGCCTCGTCGAGCCCACCAGCCCCTGGTCCTACCTCAATTACCTCAAGATCCGCCGCAGGCTCTTCCCGTTCTACTTCGCCGAGCAACTCCACATCCACCGATCCGAGTTCGACAACTATCTGCGCTGGGTGAGTACCGAGCTTCCCGCCACTCGCTTCGGCCACCGGGTCGACACGGTGGCCTGGGACCCCGGACAGGACGCGTTCGCCGTGGAGTTCACCCGGCTGGGACCCGACGGGGAGGCGCTCACCACCGGGCTCACCCATGCCCGCAACCTCGCCCTCGGCGTCGGCACGGCCCCTCACGTCCCCGAACCGCTGCGGGAGCTGGCCCAGGACCCGGCCGCCGTCGTGCTGCACTCCGCCGACTACCTCTCCCAGCGGAACCGGCTGCTGGCCGCCCGCCACATCACCGTCGTCGGCTCGGGCCAGTCGGGCGCCGAGGTCCTGCTGGACCTGCTGCGCTCCCGACCCGAGGGGGCGGAGGGGCTGACCTGGCTGGCCCGTACGCCCGCGTTCGCGCCCATGGAGTACAGCAAGATCGGCCTGGAGCAGTTCACCCCCGACTACACCCGCTACTTCCACGGACTTCCGCAGGCCACCCGGGACCGGCTCCTGCCCCGCCAGTGGCAGCTGTACAAGGGCGTCAGCGGGGAGACGCTCGGGGACATCCACGACGAGCTGTACCGGCGCAGCCTCGGCGGAAGCTGGCCCGAGGTGACCCTCACCCCCGGCATCGAGGTCACCGATGCCACCGTCACCGAGGCAGGGCGCATCGAACTCGGTGTCGAACACGGCCAGCAGGAGGCGCGGGGCCGGCTCGTCACGGACGCCGTCGTCCTCGCCACCGGATACCGGGAGCGCCCCGTCGACACGCTGCTCGCTGCTCTCGACCCGTACATCGTCCGCGACGAGGCCGGGCGCCCGCAGGTCGACGCGGCCCAACGGCTCGTTCTCGCACCGGAGACAGCCGGTTCCGTCTTCGTGCAGAACGCCGAACGGCACACGCACGGCGTCGGCGCACCGGACCTGGGCCTGGCCGCCTGGCGTTCCGCCGTCATCGTCAACGCGCTGACGGGCAAGGAGTTCTACCCGCTGCCCGAACGCACCGCCTTCACCACGTTCGGCCTCGGCGCGCAGGACCGCGACGACCGGCATCCCGCGTCACGTCCGGCGGAGGAATGGCGGTGACGACGGTGCCGGAACGGCCGCGGGCCGCGCGGTGGGGTTCACCGTGCGGCCCGGGGCGGGGTGTTCGCCAGGGGGGTCAGCCCTTGCGGGTATTGATCTCTTCGGTGAGCTGGGGCACGACCGTGAAGAGGTCGCCGACGACGCCGTAGTCGACGAGTTCGAAGATCGGGGCCTCGGCGTCCTTGTTGACCGCGACGATCGTCTTCGAGGTCTGCATCCCCGCCCGGTGCTGGATCGCGCCGGAGATACCCGAAGCGATGTACAGCTGCGGCGAGACCGACTTGCCCGTCTGCCCGACCTGGGAGGTGTGCGGATACCAGCCCGCGTCGACCGCCGCACGCGACGCACCCACCGCCGCACCCAGACTGTCGGCCAGCGCCTCGATCAGCGAGAAGTTCTCCGCACCGTTGACCCCACGGCCACCGGAGACCACGATCGCCGCCTCGGTGAGCTCCGGGCGGCCCGTCGACTCACGCGGCGTCCGCGACGTCACCTTCGTACCCGTCGCCGCCTCACCGAACGACACCGGCAGGGCCTCGACCGTGCCCGCCGCCGGAGCCGGCTCCACGGGCGCCGAGTTCGGCTTCACCGTGATCACCGGAACACCCCGGGAGACCCGGGACTTCGTCGTGAACGACGCGGCGAACGCCGCCTGCGTCGCCACCACACCCCGGTCACCGGCCTCCAGATCGGTGGCGTCGGTGATGATGCCGGATCCGATCCGCAGGGCGAGGCGGGCGGCGATCTCCTTGCCCTCGGCGGACGACACCACCAGCACCGCCACCGGGGACACCGCGTCGAACGCGGCCTGCAGCGCGTCGACCTTCGGCACCACCAGGTAGTCGGCGAACTCCGGGGCGTCCGAGGTCAGGACCTTCACCGCACCGTGCTCACCCAGCACCGGCGCGGTGGCCCCGGCACCCGCACCCAGCGCCACCGCGACCGGGTCACCGATACGGCGGGCCAGCGTCAGCAGCTCCAGCGTGGGCTTACGGACCGCACCGTCCACATGATCGACCAGAACAAGAACTTCAGCCATGACAACGCACTCCAGACGAGAAATGACGAGAGAGAGGAACAGCGGGGAAGGACATACGGGCTAGATGAACTTCCGGCCCACGAGGAACTCGGCGAGCTGACGGCCGCCCTCACCCTCGTCCTTCACGATCGTGCCCGCCGTCCGCGCCGGACGCTCCGTGGCCGAATCGACCGCCGTCCACGCACCCGCAAGACCGACCGCGTCCGCGTCCAGCCCCAGATCATCCAGATCCCAGGACTCCACCGGCTTCTTCTTCGCCGCCATGATCCCCTTGAACGACGGGTAACGGGCCTCACCCGACTGGTCGGTCACCGACACCACCGCCGGAAGCGACGCCTGAAGCCGCTCGGAGGCGGTGTCACCGTCACGACGCCCGGTCACCACACCACCGTCCACCGCGACCTCCGACAGCAGCGTCACCTGCGGCACACCCAACCGCTCGGCGAGGAGCGCCGGCAGCACACCCATCACACCGTCCGTCGAAGCCATCCCGCAGATCACCAGGTCGTACCCGGCCTTCTCCACAGCCTTCGCCAGCACCAGCGACGTCCCCATCACATCACTGCCGTGCAGATCGTCGTCCTCGACGTGAACCGCCTTGTCCGCACCCATCGACAACGCCTTGCGCAACGCGTCCCTGGCATCCTCCGGACCCACCGTCACCACGGTGATCTCCGCATCGTCCGCCCCGTCAGCGATCTGCAACGCCTGTTCGACCGCGTACTCGTCCAGCTCCGACAACAGACCGTCGACATCCTCACGATCCAACGTCAGGTCATCGGCGAAACGCCGGTCACCGGACGCGTCGGGCACGTACTTCACACAGACAACGATCCTCAAGCTCACGCCGGCTCTCCTGCCTACCTGGGTGTGGTCCCACCTGGGTGTCATTCGTACTGATGGACAGATTATGGCACTCAGTACCCTCTGTAAAGGTACGCAGTGCCAAAATGCTCCTTCCGGTGCTACGTTTCGCCGCATGAGCGAGGCACGAGGACCCGAGAAGAAGGCACCCATGCGGGAGGTGCTCGCGCAGGCGGCGTTCCAGCTCTTCCTGGAGCGGGGCTTCGAGCGGACGACCGTGGACGACATCGTGGCGCGGGCCGGGGTGGGCCGGCGTTCGTTCTTCCGCTACTTCCCGTCCAAGGAGGACGCGGTCTTCCCGGATCATGAGCGCTGCCTCGTCGAGATGACCGAGTTCCTGGCCGCCGTCGACGACAGCGACCCGGTCGGTGCGGTGTGCGACGCCGCCCGCATCGTGCTGCGGATGTACGCGGCCAACCCGGAGTTCTCCGTGCAGCGTTACCGCCTCACCCGGGAGGTGCCGGGGCTGCGGACGTACGAACTGTCGGTGGTGCGCCGTTACGAGCAGACCCTCGCCGGACATCTGCGCGGCCGGTTCGGCGAGGGCGGGGACGGGGAGTTGCGGGCCGAGGTGATCGCCGCTTCGGTGGTCGCCGCACACAACAACGGGCTTCGGCTGTGGCTGCGTTCGGGCGGCGAGGGAGACCCCGAGGCGGCCGTCGACCATGCGCTCGCCCTGGTGCGCGAGGTGTGGGGGCGGACTGCGGCGGAGGCGGGCGCGCCGTCGCCGGAATGTGAGAGCAGGGGAGCGGAAGGGCTTCCGGGCGGTTCCGTACCCGGCTCGAAGGCGCCCCTTCCCGTGGCCCCCTCGTCCGCCGGCTCCTTTCCCGCCTCCCTCTTTCCCGCCTCCCCCTTTCCCGTCTCCGGCGACGGCGAGGTGATCGTGATGGTCGCGCGGAAGGGCACCCCGATGTGGCGTGTCGTGCAGCAGATCGAGGCGGCCGTCGGCGAGGACTGAGTACCAATGGGCACTCAGTGCCTTTACGATCCGGCACTGAGTGCCATATGGTGCGGACGCGCCCGCAGCGCAGGTGTGGCGCGTCCGAGTCGAGCGCAGGGGGTCGAGCCGTGTCCCAGACAGCGATGGGCGCCGTGACGAGCACCGTCCAGAAGGCGCACGAGGAGTGCGGCCTCTCCTACAACCGGTGCCGCTGGTGCGGCACCGCCTCGTTCCGGCGGCTGCTGTGCCCGGTGTGCGCGTCGAGTGAACTGGAGCCCGAACGCACCACCGGCCACGGACTGGTCGTCCGGACCGCCGTGGTCCACCGCTACACCGAGGCGGCGCGCAACGAGTCCCTCGTGCGGTTCTCGGAAGGGTTCGTCTTCCGCTGCCGGATCGTGGGGGCGGCTCCGCACCTGGTGACGGTCGGCGCGCGCGTCCGGCCCGTCTCCGGGGACGAGTCGGAGACGGGCGAGGTGGTCCTGGAACTCTGTGACCCACCCGCACGGCGCGACTGGGTCTGAACGTCCGGGCCGGTCGGCCGGCGAACGTCCGGTCGGCCGGTCAGCCCAGCCGGTTGAGCATTTCGGCGGCCAACGGCGCCGAGGAGGCTGGATTCTGACCGGTGATCAGATTCCGGTCGGTGATGACGAACGGCGCCCAGGGCTCGCCCTCCTGGAAGTCCGCGCCCAGCGCCACCAGCCGGTCCTGGAGCAGCCACTTGGCCTTGTCCGCGAAGCCCGCCTGGGTCTCCTCGGCGTTGGTGAAGCCGGTCAGCCGGTACCCGGCGAACGCGGATCCGCCATCGGGGCCGGTCGCGGCCAGCAGCGCCGCCGGGCCGTGGCAGACCACACCGAGCGGCTTGCCCGAAGCCAGCACCCGGACGAGCAGCCGCCCGGAGACGGGATCCACCGCGAGGTCCTCCATCGGGCCGTGGCCGCCGGGGTAGAAGACGGCGTCGTAGGCGTCCGGGTCCACGTCCTCCAGTGCGACCGGCCGCCGCAGCTCCTCGAACGCCTCAAGACCGGCCGCCACCGCGTCGGCGCCCTCCTGGCCGCCGTTGACCTCGGGCGCCAGGCTGCCGCGGTCCACGGTCGGGACGACGCCGCCCGGGGTGGCGACGACCACCTCGTGCCCGGCGCCGGTGAACGCCCGGTACGGAGCCACGGCCTCCTCGGCCCAGAAGCCCGTGGGGTGGGCCGTGCCGTCCGCCAGGGTCCAGTGGTCCGCGCCGGACACCACGAAAAGGATCTTTGCCATGTCGTACATCTCCGTTGGTCGGGGTGGCTGACCGGGCCGACGGTAGGCCCGGCCGGGCCGGAATCCGCCTCCCGCCCACGTGTGCCGGAAAGAGGCTTCCGACGGGGCGGCGGCGATCGGCCGTCCGGCGGATCGCCTGCCCGCGGTGGGCGGTCCGAATCATCCGGTGGGGCGGAGTCGGCCGGACGGCTCATCCGGTGGGGCGGAGTCGGCCGGACGGCTCATCCGGTGGGGCGGAATCGGCCGGCCTATCCGGTGCGCGGACTCAGGAGACCGAGCGCCACGCCACCGGGATTCCCGGTCACGGCGTCTCGGTGAGCTTGCGCAGGAGGCCCGGCGACGTCCGGATCGCCCCGTCACCCCGCCGGAGATGTCCGCATTCACCCGGGGGACGAGCGCTCGTACGGCCGTGCTTAGCTGGAGCCATGATCGATGACTTCCTGTACGGGACCGCCGGGGATACCGGACCGCCGGCCGAGGTCGAGGCCGCCGTGCGCGCCGCCGCCGCGGCCGAGATCATGCCGCGCCACCGGAAGCTCGCCGCGCACGAGATCATCGAGAAGAGCGGCCCCCACGACCTGGTCACCGCCGCCGACCGGCTGGCCGAGGAACACCTCACCGCCGCCCTCACCAAGCTGCTGCCCGGCTCGGTCGTCGTCGGTGAGGAGTCCGTGCACGCCGACCCGGCGGTCTACGACGCCCTCGGCGGCGACGCCCCGGTCTGGATCGTCGACCCGGTCGACGGCACCCGCCAGTTCGTCCGGGGCGAGGCCGGCTTCTGTACCCTGGTCGCCCTCGCCCTCCACGGCGAGGTACACGCCTCCTGGACGTACGCACCGGTCCGGGACGAGATGGCCATCGCCGTACGCGGCCGGGGGGCCACGCTCAACGGGGTGCCGATACGCTCCGGGGCGCCCGCACCCGGCGCCGTGCTGAACGTGGCGATGTCGCACCCCGACCACATCAGCGAGGCCCAGAAGCGGGCCCTGCTCGGCCTGCGCACCGAAGGCATCGCGGCCCGCCCCTGCGGCTCGGCCGGACTCGAATACCTCGCCGTCGCCCGCGGCGCCCTGGACGCCACCGCCTTCAACTGGGAGTACGCCTGGGACCACGCCGCGGGCCTGCTCCTGGTCACCGAGGCGGGCGGCGCCCAGTCGACCCTGTCCGGCGCCCCGTTCCGTATCGCGGGCGGCAACGACCTGCCGTTCACGGCGGCCCGTGACGAGGCCACCGCCCAGCGCGTCCTGGCAGCCCTGCGCACGGACGGCTGACCAGCCCGGCCGGGCACCCGGGGTACCCGCGTCCGCACGGTCGGTGGCGGCGAATATCCTGGGGGTCCGACTGCCGGCCGACGAAGGAGTCCCAAGGTGCCGTCGATGCTCGATGCGGTCGTGGTGGGCGCGGGTCCCAACGGACTGACCGCCGCGGCCGAACTGGCCCGCCGGGGCCTCGCGGTGGAGGTCCACGAGGCGCACGACACCGTCGGTGGGGGAGCCCGCACCGAGGAGCTGACCCTCCCGGGGTTCCGGCACGACACCTGTTCCGCCGTGCACCCCCTGGCGATCGGCTCACCCGCGTTCCGGGCGATGCCCCTGGCCCGGCACGGTCTGGAGTGGCTGCACCCCGAGATCGACCTCGCGCACCCCTTCCCGGACGGCACCGCCGCCGTGCTCACGCGCTCCGTCGGCGAGAGCGCGATGTCGCTGGGTGCCGCCGACGCCGGTGCCTACCGCCGCCTCATCGCCCCCTTCCTCGGCCGCTGGGACACCCTGGCCGCCGACTTCCTGCGCACCCCCTGGGACGGCCTGCCCCGGGACCCCTACCGGCTGGCCCGCTTCGGCCTGCTCGGCCTCCAGCCCGCCACCTGGGTCTCCCGCCGCTTCGCCGGCGAGAAGGCCCGCGGCCTCTTCGCCGGGCTCGCCGCCCACGCCATAGCTCCCACCAGCGGATTCGCCACCTCTGCCATCGCCCTCGTCTTCGCGCTCGCCGCCCACGAGAACGGCTGGCCGGTGCCGCGCGGCGGCTCCCAGGCCATCTCCGACGCCCTCGCCTCCTACCTCCGGGAACAGGGCGGCACGATCCGCACCGGCAGCGAGGTCCGGCGTCTGGACGAACTCCCGCCCGCCCGCGCCTACATCTTCGACACCTCGCCCTCCGCGCTCGCCCGGATCGCGGGCCTCGGCTCCGCCTACCACCGCTACCGCTACGGCGCCTCCGCCTTCAAGATCGACTACGCGCTGTCGGGCCCCGTCCCCTGGACCGCGTCCGAGGCCCGCCGCGCGGGCACCGTCCACATCGGCCCCGACGCCGGGACCATCGACACCGCGCTGAAGGCGGCCGTCGAGGGCCGTGACCCGAGCGTCCCCTTCCTCATCACCGCCCAGCCCAGCCTGACCGACCCCACCCGGGCCCCCGAAGGACGCCACGTCTTCTGGGTGTACGGGCACGTCCCGGCGGGCTGGGAGGGCGACGCGACCGACGTCATCGAACGCCAACTGGAGCGCTTCGCCCCAGGGTTCCGCGACCTGGTGCTCGCCCGTGCCCTCGCGGGCCCGCCCCAACTCGCCGCGCGCAACGCCAACTACATCGGCGGCGACATCGCGTGCGGAGCCTTCGCCGGCCTCCAGACGCTGATCCGCCCCAAACTCGCCCGCGTCCCCTACGCCACCGCGCACCCCGCGGTCTTCCTCTGCTCGTCGGCCACCCCGCCCGGACCAGGGGTCCACGGCATGTCCGGCCACCACGCCGCCAAGGCCGTATGGCGCAGGCTGCGGGCCTCCTGAACGGACCGGGCGGCGAAGGCCCCCGGCGCGCGGCATGATGTCCGCATGAGCACCTCTGTCTCCCCCGCCGTACGTCTGGTCCGCGGCGACATCACCGACCAGTCCGTCGACGTCATCGTCAACGCGGCGAACTCCTCGCTGCTCGGCGGCGGCGGAGTCGACGGCGCCATTCACCGGCGCGGCGGGCCCGACATCCTCGCCGCCTGCCGTGAACTGCGCGCCTCGCACTACGGAAAGGGACTGCCCACCGGGCAGGCCGTCGCCACCACCGCCGGACGCCTCGACGCCCGGTGGATCGTGCACACCGTCGGCCCGGTCTTCTCCGGCGCCCAGGACCGCTCCGCCCTGCTCGCCTCCTGCTACCGCGAATCCCTGCGCCTGGCAGCCGAGTTGGGGGCCAGGTCCATCGCGTTCCCGGCGATCTCCACCGGCATCTACGGCTGGCCGATGGACGACGGGGCCAAGATCGCCGTGCGCACGGTCCTGGCGGAGACCGTGGAGCCGGTGGAAGAGGTGCGCTTCGTCCTCTTCGACGCCCACGCGTACGTGGAGTTCGAGGAAGTCCTCGCGATGCGCTGAGGCCGCGCCCCGCCGACCACCGGAAAAGTCCGGACGCCTGTCGGATTTCCGCGCGAGGACCCTGTCGGATTTCCGCCAGCCAAGCCGCTGACCGGTACACCATCCTGGAACCATGCACACCGACACCGAGCGCTGCGTGCGGGCCGTCCAGTCCAAGGACGCCCGCTTCGACGGCTGGTTCTTCACCGCGGTCCTCACCACCCGGATCTACTGCCGCCCCAGCTGCCCCGTCGTGCCGCCCAAGGTCCGCAACATGACCTTCTACCCCAGCGCCGCCGCCTGCCAGCAGGCCGGATTCCGGGCCTGCAAGCGGTGCCGCCCCGACACCAGCCCCGGCTCCCCCGAGTGGAACGCCCGCGCCGACTCGGTCGCCCGCGCCATGCGCCTGATCCGGGACGGGGTCGTCGACCGCGAGGGCGTACCCGGGCTCGCCGCCCGGCTCGGCTACTCGGCACGGCAGATCGAACGCCAGCTGCTGGCCGAGCTGGGCGCCGGCCCGCTGGCCCTGGCCCGCGCCCAGCGGGCGCAGACCGCCCGCCTCCTCATCGAGACGACCGCGCTGCCCATGGCCGAGGTCGCCTTCGCCGCCGGCTTCTCCTCGATCCGCACCTTCAACGAGACGGTCCGCGAGGTCTTCGGCCTGGCCCCCGGCGAACTGCGCACCCGAGCCGCCCGGGGCCCCCGGCCCGCCGCCGTACCGGGCGTCATCGCGCTCCGCCTCCCGTACCGGGCCCCGCTCAACCCCAGCAACCTCTTCGGCCACCTCGCCGCGACCGCCGTCCCCGGCGTCGAGGAGTGGCGGGACGGCGCGTACCGGCGCACCCTCACTCTCCCTTACGGGCACGGCGTCGTCGCCCTGAGTCCGGCGCCCGACCACATCGCCTGCCGGCTCTCCCTCACCGACCCCCGCGACCTCACCCGGGCGATCAGCCGCTGCCGCTGGCTCCTCGACCTGGACGCGGACCCGGTCGCCGTCGACGCCCAGCTGCGCACCGATCCGCTGCTCGCCCCGCTGGTCGACGCGGGCCCCGGCCGCCGGGTGCCCCGCACCGTGGACGGGGCGGAGTTCGCCGTACGCGCGGTGCTCGGCCAGCAGGTCTCCACCGCCGCCGCCCGCACCCACGCCGCCCGGCTGGTCACCGCCCACGGCGTCCCGGTCGAGGACCCCGAGGGCGGGCTGACGCACCTCTTCCCGACCCCGGAGGCGCTGGCGGGACTCGACCCGGAGGCCCTGGCCCTGCCGCGCACCCGCCGCACCACCCTCACCACGCTCGTCGCCGCCCTCGCGGAGGACCGGCTGCGGCTCGACACCGACACCGACTGGGAGCGGGCCCGCGCCGAACTGGCCGCCCTGCCCGGCTTCGGCCCCTGGACGGTCGAGTCCATCGCCATGCGGGCCCTCGGCGACCCCGACGCCTTCCTCCCCACCGACCTCGGCATCCGCCGGGCGGCCGAGCGGCTGGGCCTGCCGGCCACCCCCGCCGCCCTCACCGCTCGGGCCGTCGACTGGCGCCCCTGGCGGGCGTACGCCGTGCAGTACCTCTGGACGGTGGACGACCACCCCATCAACCACCTGCCCGCCTGACGCCTGACGCCTGACGCCTGACGCCTGACGCTGACAAGGACACGGCTCCATGACCACGACCAGCACCACCCCCACCTCACCGCTGACCAAGCAGCACACGGTCCTCGACAGCCCCTACGGCCCGCTCACGCTCGTCGCCACCGACGGAGTCCTCTCCGCCCTCTACATGACCGACCAGCGCCACCGCCCGCCCCAGGAGACCTTCGGCGACCCGGATCCGGAGCCCTTCGCCGAGACGATCCAGCAGCTCACCGAATACTTCGCCGGGGAACGCACCACCTTCGACCTCCCGCTGAACCTCGCGGGCACGCCGTTCCAGCGGAGCGTGTGGGCGGAGCTGTTGAAGATCCCGTACGGCGAGACCCGTACGTACGGCGCACTGGCCGAGGAGCTCGGAAAGCCGGGCGCCTCGCGGGCGGTCGGACTGGCCAACGGCAAGAACCCCGTCGGGATCATCGTGCCGTGCCACCGGGTGATCGGAGCCTCCGGGAGCCTCACCGGCTACGGCGGCGGCCTGGACCGCAAGCAGCGGCTGCTCGCCTTCGAGAGCGGAGGGACGGACGACGGGGCGCAGGCGCTGTTCTGAGAGCGGGCGGGGCCGTGCCGAAGCCGGCACGGCCCCGCCCCGCCCCGCGTTCCTCAGCCGGTGAAGATCTCCACGGTCGTCCAGACGGCGAGGCCCAGCATGCAGATCCCGCCGACGCGCTGCACGGTCTTCAGAGGTACGCGCTTCGCGATGAACTTCCCCGCGAGCAGCGCCAGCGCCGAGACCGACATCAGGGCAGCGGCCGCACCGATCGCCGTGGACCAGGTGCCGTTGCTCGCCGCCAGGTTGGCGGTGGTGATCTGCGTCAGATCGCCCCACTCGCTGATGAAGACCGCCATGAACGCGGTCGTGCAGACCGGCCAGAACCCGGTCACGGTCTTCACCTCGGCGTCCTCGTCGTCGTCCCCGCCGCTGCCGCGCAGCAGCATGAACGCGCCGAAGGCGAAGAGCGAGGCCGAGACGAGCTTGACGGTCCAGTCGGGCAGCAGCCCGATGAGGCTGCCCGCGCCGACGGCGATGGCGACGTGCACGACGAACGCGGACGAGGTGCCGAACCACACGTAGAGCGGCCGCATCCGCGTGCCCATGGCCAGCGAGGCGAACATCGTCTTGTCGGGGAGCTCCGCGAGGAAGATCAGCCCGAAGGCGGTGAGGATCGCCAGAGGGTCGAGGTGCATGCGGGGTGGCTTTCTGTTCGAGCCGGGCCCCGGATCTTCGCGAAGCGCCGCTCGGGCTTTTCGGAGGACCACTCGGCCCGGCATGACGGTTCCGCCCACAGGACGTGGACGTGTCATACAGGACCGAAGGTCTCGCCCGCCCGTGGCCGTCCCTCGCAGGACACACGAGCCCGGCCACCGGGAACCCGAAGGCTCCAGTATGTCGACGACCGGTTTGCGGGGCTACTCCCCTTCGCAGCCGTCAACACTACCCCACCCTGCCGGAGACGGGGCCTGGTGTTCGAACCGAGACCGCCTCGGTAGCATCGTGATGATCACCCGACCGGTGGTGGTCCGCCGCCATCCGACTCCACCCCACCGCGACGGGAAGTGCCCCCATGAGCCGCCGCACCCGCAAGGACGTGCCCGCCCAGGGCGCCCCCCGGCCCACCGTCAGCGTCTGCCGGGGGTGCTGCTGCGGCACGGAGAAGATCCCGGGCGTCGACCACGCGGCCCAGCTGACCCGGCTGCGCACCGGCCTGGACGGCGCCGCCACCGTACGGGCGGTCGAGTGCCTGGACGCCTGCGAGCAGGGCAACGTCATCGTCGTGCAGCCCTCCGCCGAGGGCCGCCGCGCCGGGGGCCGGCCGGTCTGGCTGGGGCTGGTCAACGACGAGCACGCCGAGCAGGACATCGTGACGTGGGCGGCGGCGGGCGGCCCGGGGCTCGCGGACGCCCCGGACATCCTCGACCTGTACGTCTTCCAGCCCTCGCGCCGGGTCCGGGCGGGTCTGGACGGCTGAGAGGCCGTAGGGCGCGCTCGTTCGTCGAGCCGTGCACGACGGAGCTGGTTGAGCGCGCGGTTGGTGCCCGACGAGCGCGGCGCCGGAGAAGCCGCACGCGGACAAGGAGTGCGACTACGGTCACCTGCGCCGACGGCCCGGTCGGCAGGTCAGCCGTCCGAGCCGCTCAGCCCGGCCAGCAGCTTGGGCAGCGAGACACCGATCGGCTCCCGCACGATCTCGTCGGCGAGTTCGTCGTACGGGGTCGGCTCCGCGTTCACCACGACCAATCGGGCCCCGTGCTCGGCCGCGATCCCGACGAGCGAAGCGGCGGGCTGCACCTGCAGTGACGAACCGACCGTCACGAACACCTCGCACGCCTTGGCGATCGCCATCGCGTCGGCGAGCACCTGCGGGTCCAGCCGTTCGCCGAACATCACCGTCGCCGGCTTGAGGACCCCGCCGCACGCCGTGCACGCCGGGTCGGCCTCGCCCGCCTCGACCCGCTCCAGGGCCACGGCCATCGAGGACCGAACGTGGCAGCGCGTGCAGGCCACCCGGTGTGCGGTGCCGTGGAGTTCGAGGACCTTGCGGTCGGGCAGGCCGGCCCGCTGGTGCAGCCCGTCGATGTTCTGCGTGATCACCCGGACCGGTACGCCGGACCGCTCCAGCTCCGCGACCGCCCGGTGGGCGGCGTTCGGCTCGGGCTTCCGGAGGGCGGCGTCGCGGCGCATCAGCCACGAGCGGCGGCGGATCGCGGGGTCGGACATGTAGAAGTCGTACGTGACGAGCTTCTCCGCCTCCGGATCCGTGCGCCACACCCCGTTGGGCCCCCGGTAGTCCGGAATGCCGGAGTCGGTGGAGATACCGGCACCACTGAGGATCGCGACGAGAGCCATGCGGGCGAGCCTAGAGAATCGGCAACCCGGCGTGCGAGCGCATTTCGCCGGTGTAAGGTCCCGCGCATGGCCAAGGTGACCGTCAGTCTGGATGCCGAACTCGTCGTCGAAGCGATGGTGCTCGCGGGGGTCGGCAACCCCCAGGACGCCGTCGAACTCGTGGTGCGCGACTACATCGCGCGCGGCCACCGTACCGAGGCCCTGGTCGCCGACCGCGAGGGCGCTGTGCGCGATGTGGAGGTCAAGCCCGAGGCACAGCAGGGCTGATCGCCGGGTACGGGACCGGGCCGAGCACGGCTGGTCGCCCGTACGGGCCGGGCCCGGGCAGGGCCGATCCCCTCGCGCTCTACGCGACCGGCTCGCCGTCCTCCAGCTCCACGGTCCCGGCGCCGGAGCTCAGTACCTCCAGCGCCGCCCGGACCCTGCCCCCGAGCGTGCCGAGCAGAAAGCCGTCCAGATCGGCGGGCGCCACCAGCCGCCAGGACAGCAGCTCATCCTCCTGGATCCGGACCGCCGCCAGCTGGTCCGCGGTGAGCACCCCGCCGTCGTACAGATACGCCACGATCGGCGGGCGGCCGGGGCCCCGCACCCAGTCCACGGCGAGCAGCCGCCCGGGCGCCAGGTCGAGACCGATCTCCTCCGCCGTCTCGCGCCGCGCGGCCTGCCGGGGCCCCTCACCCGCATCCGACTCGACGGTCCCGCCGGGCAGAGCCCAGCCCTCGCGGTAGTTCGGCTCGACGAGGAGGAGCCGTCCCTCCGCGTCGCGGAAGAGGGAGGCGGCGCCGGACAGGACCCGGGGGAGCCCGGAGATGTACGTGGCGTAGTCGGCATCGGGAGTCGTCACGGCCGACAGCGTAGTGGCGCGGGCCCGACCGCACTGCCGTCGACGGCCATGGGCAGATCAGGGGGTGTGCGGATAAGGTCGGGGCGGCGCGACTGCCTGTTCGAAAGCAAGGGATGCAAGGTGACGGACGGAGCAGATGTGGAGACCGCCCGCGTGCTCGTGGCGGCGGACAAGTTCAAGGGCTCGCTCACGGCCGTGCAGGTCGCGGAGCGGGTGACGGCCGGGCTGCGGCGCGTCGTCCCCGACGTGCGGGTGGAGACCCTGCCGGTCGCGGACGGCGGCGACGGCACGGTCGCGGCGGCGGTGGCCGCCGGATTCGAGCGCCGCGAGGCGCGGGTGACCGGACCTCTCGGGGACCCGGTGACGGCGGCGTACGCGCTGCGCGGGTCCACCGCCGTGGTGGAGATGGCCGAGGCCTCGGGCCTCCAGCACCTGCCCGACGGGGTGTTCGCCCCGCTCACGGCCACCACGTACGGCTCGGGCGAGCTGCTGCTGGCCGCCCTGGAGGCGGGGGCGACGACGATCGTGTTCGGGGTCGGCGGCAGCGCCACCACGGACGGCGGCGCGGGCATGCTCGCCGCGCTCGGAGCACGCTTCCTGGACGCGGACGGCAAGCCCGTGGGCCCCGGTGGCGGCCCTCTGGCGGAGCTGGCCGAGGCCGACCTCACGGGGCTCGACCCCCGGCTGGCGGACATCGACCTGGTCCTGGCCAGCGACGTGGACAACCCGCTGACGGGGCCCAAGGGAGCGCCCGAGGTGTACGGCCGCCAGAAGGGCGCGAGCGAGGAGGACATCGCGGTCCTCGACGCCGCCCTGGCGCACTACGCCTCGATCCTGGGCCCGGACACGGCGGCCCTGCCCGGCGCGGGCGCGGCCGGCGGCATCGGCTACGGGGCGCTCGTCGCTCTCGGCGCCCGCTTCCGCCCCGGCATCGAGGTGATGCTCGACGTGCTCGGCTTCGCCCCCGCGCTCGCCCGCGCCACCCTGGTCATCACGGGCGAGGGCTCGCTCGACGAGCAGACGCTGCACGGCAAGGCCCCGGCCGGGGTCGCCGCCGCCGCGCGCGCGGCCGGGATCGAGGTCGTCGCGGTCTGCGGCCGGCTCGCCCTGCCCCCGGAGGCCCTGGAGAAGGCGGGCATCCGCCGCGCCTACGCCCTGGCCGAGCTGGAACCGGACCCGGCGGTGTCCATGGCCCAGGCCGGGCCGCTGCTGGAGCGGGCTGCGGAGTCGATCGCCCGGGACTTCCTGCTGCGCTGACGCGGAGCGGTCGTCCGCGGACCACGGTGCGTGGATCAGGTGTGAGCGGCTCAGGCGTACCGGCTCAGGCGTACGTGGAGAGCACAGGGGGACAGGGAGGGGCCCGGGGACAGACGCCGGGCCCCTCCCGCACACCGGGCCACCGCTCCCCGTACCGCGCCCCCGCCTCACGGCGGCGCCGACCACAGCCTCAGCACGTCCAGCGCCAGCACCAGGTCGACCAGCTCACGCGGCCGGGACAGCGAGCGCGCGGTCAGCCGCTCCAGCCGCCGCAGCCGGTTGAACACCGTGTTGCGATGACACCGCAGCCGTACCGCGGCCCGCCCCACCGAACCCCCGCACTCCAGCCACACCTCCAACGTCCCCACCAGCACCGCACGCTCCGCCGGAACCAAGGCCAGCAGCGGACCGAACACCTCCGCGAGGAGCCGGGCCGACAGCTCCGGGCCGCTCACCAGCAGGGCCGTCGGCAGCCGCTCGTCGAGCCGTACGATCTCCCGGCTGCCGGGCGCGCACGTCAGCAGCGCCGTGCCCGCGAGCCGCCGTGCCGAGCCAAGCTGCCCCGGCGATCCCACCACCGGACTCATGCCTCCCGGCCCCGCACCGTGCTCACCGAGCCGCGCCACCGCCCCGGCCGGACCCGCCGCACCCAACAGCACCACCGCGACGTCCCCGTCCCCCGCGCCGCACCACCACCAGCGCGCCCCGTCCGCGTCCGCGCCCTCCGCCACCGCGGCCTCCGGCACGGGCGCGCCCAGCACCACCACCGCGTAACGCCCCCGTTCCGGCAGCCCGAGGCCGCGCGCCGCACGCTCCACCAGGTCCGGCGGCGCCCCGCCCGCCAGCAGCGGGCCGAGCAGCGCCCCGTACCGCGCCCCACACCGCATCCGCCGCTCCGTCCCCCGGTCCGGGCGTTCCTGATGACCGATGAGGATGCCAGCGGCCGGACGGGCGGGCGCCCGCCCGTCACCGCGTCTGTGCGCGTGCACAACGAGGTCCTTCGTTCGCTGGTCGTCCGCATCGAGTCGGTCCCGCGCCGTGGACGCACGTCCCACCCGGTGCTGGTCTGTGGCACCACCCCCACCAACCGGACGACACGACGAGCACGACACGACGAGCACGACAAGGCGGAAGGAGGAGGACGCATGGCAACGCTAGAGATCCGCGGGCTGTCCGTCGGCTACGGCCCGGTCCGGGCGCTGCGCGACATCTCCGTCGATGTGCCGGACGGCGGGATCACCGCCGTACTCGGCGGCAACGGCGCGGGCAAGACCACGCTGCTGCGGGCCGTTTCGCGGACCCTCGGCTTCCACCGGGGGACGGGCAGCGGAACCATCCGGTTCGACGGCCGCCCCCTGGAGGGGCTGCGGCCCGCCCAGGTGGTGGCCGCCGGAGTGGTCCAGGTGCCGGAGGGCCGGCAGGTCTTCGCCCGGATGACGGTGGCCGACAACCTGCGCGCGGGAGCCCTCGGGGCACGCGGCGGACGCAAGGGGGCGAGCACCGCGCTGGCCCGGGTCCACGAGCTGTTCCCGGTGCTCGCCGACCGCGCGCACCAGCGGGCCGGGCTGCTGTCCGGCGGCGAGCAGCAGATGCTGGCGATGGGCCGCGCCCTGATGGCGGGGCCCCGCATCCTTCTGCTGGACGAACCCTCGCTCGGCCTCGCCCCGCTGATGGCGGCCAGGATCGCCGAGACCGTGCAGGAGATCAACGCGGCCGGCACCTCCGTCATGCTCGTCGAGCAGAACGCGGCGATCGCGCTGCGGCTCGCCTCCACGGCGTACGTCCTCGACGTCGGCGAGGTCGCCCTGTCCGGGCCCGCCGACGAACTCGCCGCGTCCGACGAGGTCCGCCGCCGCTACCTCGGCGTCGTCGACGAGGACGCGGCGGCGGACGCCGACCCGGCCGCCCGGACCCGCCGCACCCTGAGCAGGTGGTCCGCGTGACCACCACCGCCACGGTCTCCGCGCACAGCACGACGGCCGCGCTCGCCGTCGAGGACGTCACCGTCCGATTCTCGGGGCTCACCGCCCTGGACGGCGTCTCCTTCACCGTCGAACCCGGCAGTGTGCACGCCGTCATCGGGCCCAACGGCGCGGGCAAGTCCACCTGCTTCAACGTCCTGTCCGGCGTCTACCGCGCCACCTCCGGACACGTCCGCCTCGGCGACACCGAACTCACCGGACTCCCGCCGCACACCATCGCGGGCCTCGGGGTCGCGCGCACCTTCCAGAACCTGGCGCTGCCCCCGCACGCGACCGTCGCCGACAGCCTCCTGCTCGGCCGCCACCGGCTGACCCGCTCCGGGTTCGTCGCCACCGGCCTGCGGCTGCCCTCCGCCGCCCGGGAGGAACGACGCCACCGCGACCGGGTCCGGGAGATCGCCGAATTCATCGGCCTGGAAAGGGAGTTGGAGCGCCCCGCCGGATCACTGCCGTACGGGCAGCAGAAGCTCGTCGAGCTGGGCCGCGCCCTGTGCATGGAGCCGAAGGTCCTGCTGCTGGACGAACCGATCGCCGGGATGACCGCGACCGAGCGCCGTCGCACCGCGGCCGTCGTGGCCGACGTACGCGACAGCCTCGGCATCTCCATCGTGCTGGTCGAGCACGACATGGGGGTGGTGATGCGGCTCGCGGACGCGGTGACCGTACTCGACTTCGGACGACGGATCGCCGGGGGCACCCCCGCCGAGGTCCAGAACGACCCGGCCGTCGTCCAGGCCTACTTGGGAGCACCTCAATGACCACCTTCGTCGAACTCCTCCTCGGCGGCCTGTCGATCGGCTCGGTCTACGCCCTCATCGCGCTCGGGTTCGTCGTCATCTTCAAAGCCACCGAAGTCGTCAACTTCGCCCACGCGTCCCTGTTGTTGGCGGGCGGTTACGTCACCGCCGTGCTCCACGACGACATCGGGTTCTGGCCCGCGCTGCTCGTCGGGATCGCGGGGGCGGCGACCGTCGGGGCCGGCATCGAGTTCTTCGTGATGCGCCGCTACCGGGGAAGCGACCACAGCGTCCTGGCCATCGTCACCATCGGCGTCGACATCCTCCTGATCACCGAACTCACCCGCCGGATGGGCACGGACGTGCTCGCCCTCGGAGACCCCTGGGACAACGAGGTCGTCACGGTCGGCGGCATCACCCTCGCCCAGACCCGGATCGCCGCGTTCCTCGCCGCCGGGCTGCTGATCACGGTGTTCCTGCTCGCCTTCCGCTACACCTCGTGGGGCGTGTCGATGCGGGCCGCCGCCGAGAACCCGCAGACGGCGGCGCTCATGGGCATCAAGCTGGGGCGGGTCTCGCTCGCCGCCTGGGCGGTCGCCGGAGCGCTCGCCGCCGTCGCCGCCCTCTTCCTCACCGTGTTCCCGACCCCGGGCCTGGAGCGCGCCACCTCGCTCGCCGCGCTCAAGGCGTTCCCCGCCGCGATCCTCGGCGGGCTCGACTCCACCACCGGGGCGCTCGCCGGGGGACTCATCGTCGGCGTCACCGAGTCGCTCGCCACCGGCTACCAGAGCGACCTCGCCTTCCTCGGCCGGGGCATCGGCGACCTGGCGCCCTACCTGGTGATGGTGGCGGTCCTGCTCATCCGGCCCGCAGGCCTCTTCGGCACGAAGGAGCTGGCCCGTGTCTGACACCACCGCCGAAGCCGCCGCCGCTCCCGAAGCCCCTGCCGCACCGGCCCCCGCGCCCATCCGCGCCGAGGGTCTCACCGACCGGCTGCGCCGCCCCCGTACGTACGCCGTCCTCATCGGCTCCCTGCTGCTCCTCGTCCTCCCCTTCTACCTGGACCGCTTCTGGCTCCAGGCCGGACTGTTCGCGATGGCGGCGGCGATCGGCGCCATCGGGCTCAACCTGCTCACCGGCGCCACCGGGCAGCTCTCCATGGGCCACGCGTTCTTCCTCGCCGTCGGCGCGTACGGCTACTGCGTCCTGGCGGGCGAGAGCAGCACGGAGAACGGCCACACGCTGACCGGGCTCGGGCTGCCCACCTGGCTGGCCGCGATCCTCGCCGTGCTGCTCGCCGGAGCGGCGGGCGGGCTCTTCAGCCCCATCGCCGGCCGGCTGCGCGGCGCCTACCTCGGTATCGCGACCCTCGCGCTGATCTTCATCGGGCAGCACGTCCTGTTCAACGCGGGCTCGCTGACCGGCGGTTACAACGGCCGGGCCGTACCACCGCTGTCCGTCTTCGGGTTCACCTTCGACGACACCGAACTCGTCGTCGCCGCCGTGCCGTTCGGCTCCTCGGAGAAGCTCTGGTACGCGGGCCTGGTCGTGCTCCTGCTGAGCGCGCTGTTCGCCCGGGGGGTGCTGCGCGGCCGGCCCGGACGGGCCATGAACGCCATCCGCGACCACCGGATCGCGGCCGGGGTGATGGGCGTGCCCGTGGCCCGCTACCGGGCCGGGGTCTTCGCCCTGTCCTCGATGTACGCGGGCCTCGCGGGCGTCCTGCTCGCCCTGGTCTTCCAGCGGACCGTGCCCGAGTACTTCGGCATGATCCTCTCCCTCGAATACCTCGCCATGATCGTCATCGGCGGGCTCGGCAGCGTCGGCGGAGCCGTGATCGGCGCGGCCTTCGTCACCCTGCTCCCGCAGGTGTTCACGCACTACAGCGACTCCCTGCCGCTGGTCTCCGCCCCCGGCACGGGCGGGCTGGCGCCCGGTGAGGCGTCCCGCTACCTGTACGGCGCCGCGGTGGTCGCGGTGGTCCTGTTCCTGCCCGGCGGCCTGGCCCGGCTCGGCCTCGTCCGCAAGAAGCCGGCGGCTCCGAAGAAGCCAGTGGCTCCGAAGAATCCAGGGGAGAAGTCATGAAACTCAGAGTGCTCACGGCCGTGGTCGCGACCCTCGCCGTCACCCTCGTCGGGTGCAGTGGCAAGGCGACCGACGGCAAGGCGACCGAGGAGGGCGAGGGCGGGATCAAGACGGGCCCCGGGGTCTCCTCCTCGACGATCTCCCTCGGCGTGCTGACCGACATGACCGGCGTCTACGCCTCACTGGGCAAGAGCGTCACCCAGGCGCAGCAGCTGTGGGTCGAGCAGACGAACAAGGAGGGCGGCATCTGCGACCGGAAGATCGAACTGACGGTCCGCGACCACGGCTACGACCCGCAGAAGGCGATCGCCGCGTACACCGAGCTGGAGCCGGAGGTGGTGGGCTTCGCCCAGTTCATCGGCTCCCCGTTCGTCGCCGCCGTCGAGCAGCGCGTCGACGGCCAGGACAAGGGCCTCGTGCTGCCGCAGGCCTGGTCGGCGAATCTGCTGGGCTCCCCGTACATCCGGGTCATCGGCGCCACCTACGACGTCGAGACGATCAACCTGATCGACTATCTCCTCGCCGAGAAGCGCATCGCCGAGGGCGACAGGATCGGTCATGTGTACTTCGAGGGCGACTACGGCGAGAACGCGCTCGTCGGCTCGAAGCACGCTGCGAAGGAGTCCGGTCTCACCGTCGTCGAGCAGAAGATCAAGCCGACCGACAACGACATGACGGCCCAGGTCGCCGCCCTCAAGCAGGCCGGGGTCAAGGCCGTGATCGTCAGCGCGGGCCCGCGCCAGGCGGCGTCGCTCGTCGGCGTCGCGGCGGCCACCGGCTTCGCCGTCCCGGTCGTCGGCAACAACTCGGCTTTCGCCCCGCAGCTGCTGAAGACCCAGGCGGCCCCCGCACTGCTCAAGGACTACTACGTCGCCGCCTCCACGCTCCCCATCGGGGACCCGGGAGACGGCCCCGCCAAGCTCGCGAAGGAGTACGCCGCCCAGTACCCGAAGGACGTGCTCGACAACGGCGTCGTCGCCGGGTACACGGCGGCCTCCCTGTTCGGCGAAGCCCTGTCGAAGGCCTGTGACGACAAGGACCTCACTCGCGAGGGCATCGGCAAGGCGCTGCTCACGATCAAGGGCTACGGAACCGAGTTCGGGGTCACCCACGACTTCTCCGACCCCGCGGCGCCGTCCACCCGGGAGAGCGTCATCATGAAGCCGGACGCCACGGCCCCCGGTGGTCTGAAGGTCATCCGCCCGGCGTCGGTCTCGCCGGCGGCGAAGTCCTTCCCCCTGAAGTGACACGCTGAGCACGGGCGTGGGTCGGACCGTCACCTCCTACACCGGTGACGGCCCGGCCCACACCCGTGTCCAGGAGGTGACGGATGTCCCCGTCCACCCCGCTGATCAGTGGCGCCGCCTCGTCGTACGAGACCGGCGCCTCGCGCGCCGCGTCCGTGCCGGTCGCGCCCAGGGCAGCCACCGGCAGCGGGTCCGGGTCCTCGGTGAACCGGCGCGCGGGAAGGTGAACGCCGGACATGAGGGACGACCGCGGATGGCCGGTTCTCGACCATCGGACGTGAGCGGGAATCGGTGGTGGCGCGGCGCCTGTGGGGGCTCCGGCTTCGGGCGGCCGCTCTTCCGGGACTCATGATCGGCGGAAAAATGGTCTGTACCACATGGATGGGCCGGTGATTAGCTCATTCCGGACCCCGCGCCTCCGGGCCAGGTCAGCCCAGCCTCCGAACCGTCCTGGCCCATACCACCCGCCCGCCGAGCCGCCCGCAACCCTCCGGAGGAACCGTGCCCACCGCCGCACCCCCGCCCTGGCGCACCGTCGTCATCTCACCGCACTTCGACGACGCCGCCCTCTCCCTCGCGGGACTGCTGCCCACCCTGCCCGGCCCCCTCGCGGTGGTCACCGTCCACGGCGGCTCCCCGGCCCCCGGCCTCCCGGTCTCGGGGTGGGACGCCTTCTGCGGGTTCAGCTCCGCCGTCGAGGCGTACCGGGCGCGGCGGGCCGAGGACGCCCGCTCCTGCGAGCTCCTGGGGGCCGAGCAGGTCCTCGTCGACCACCCCGACAACCCGTACGTCGGTGAGGGCGACGAGCCCGTCGGCCTCGACCCTCTGCTGCGCTCGCTGGCCCCCGGCACCCGGGTGCTCGTACCGCTCGCCACCAACCAGCCGGACCACGAGGCGGTCCGGCTGCGCACCCAGCGCGTCCTCGCCGCGGCCGGGGCCCCCGAGCCCTGGGTGTACGCCGACCTGCCCTACACCGGACACCTTCCCGAATGGGGCACCCCCGGGGCGGGCGAGGCACTGGCCGCGAGCGAGGACCGGGGGCGCGCCTACCAGGAGCTGAACCGCACCCACCGGCTCACCGTCCGCCATGAGCTGGTGCTCTCCGACGAGCAGTGGGCGGCCAAGCGCGAGGCGGTCCTGTGCCATGCCTCCCAGCTCGCCGCGCTCGCCCCCGTCCACGGAGCGGTCCTGTCCCGGACGGGCCCGCTGCGCGCCGAGCTGATCTGGAGCCTGGAGCCCCGCGACGACGGCTGACGCGGTGCCGGGGAACGCTCGCGGGCCCGACCGCCGCGTCAGCACCGGGGAACGCGCGAGGGCCCCGGATGCCGGGGAGCATCCGGGGCCCTCGCCCTGTTTCGCGTATCCGCCGCTACGGCAGCTGTGCCGCCCGCGCCTCGCGCCGGTTGTCACGGAACGTGTTCACCCGTCGCGCCGTGGCGAACAGCGGGATCACCGCGCCGAGCACCACCTGGAGCGCGCAGCCGGTCTGGAGCAGCAGCTGACCGCCGGGCGCGTCGAACGCCCATGCGGCGAGCAGCCCCATCGCGGCCACGATCCAGCCGAGCATGGCCACCGCGAGGACGCCCCGCGGCTTGGGGTACTCCACCCGGCTCACCATCAGCCACGCCACACCGACGATCGCCAGCAGGGTGGGCGGGAAGGGCAGCTCCAGGAGCACGATCGAGACGACCGTCAGCGCTCCGAAGGGGCTCGGCATGCCCTGGAACATGCCGTCCTTCAGCGTCACGCAGGAGAATCTCGCAAGCCTGAGCACCACCGCCAGCAACACGACGATCGCCGCCAGTGCCGACACCCGCTGATGGGCGTCGTCGGCGACCATGCCGTACACGAGCACGAAGTAGGCCGGTGCGAGCCCGAAGCTGATGAGGTCCGAGAGGTTGTCCAGCTCGGCGCCCATCGGCGAGGAGCGCAGCTTGCGCGCCACGAGACCGTCGAACAGGTCGAAGATCGCGGCCATCAGCATGAGGATCACGGCGGTGGCGGCCGAGTGCCGGGCCATGCCCGTCTCGTCGCTGCCCGTGAGGTGCGGGATCAGAATGCCCGTGGTGGTGAAGTACACCGCCATGAATCCGCACGTCGCGTTACCGAGCGTGAGCGTGTCCGCTATCGACAGCCGCATGGAGAGCGGCATGTCCTCCGCGCCGTCGACGTCGTTCTCGTCGTCGGCCTCCGGCACCCAGCCGGCCTTGGTATCAGGATCAATCACGGTCAATTCGAGTCACCCCCGCGGTGGTGGCCTGACCGACCTCGACCGCGACATCGATACCCTCCGGGAGGTAGATGTCCACGCGCGAGCCGAAGCGGATCAGGCCGATGCGCTCGCCCTGCTCCACCTTCGTGCCCTCGGGGAGGTACGGCACGATCCGACGGGCGACCGCTCCCGCGATCTGCACCATCTCGATGTCGCCGAGCTCGGTGTCGAAGTGCCAGACAACGCGCTCGTTGTTCTCGCTCTCCTTGTTGAACGCCGGAACGAAGCCGCCCGGGATGTGCTCGACCGACGTCACGGTGCCCGCCAGCGGAGCGCGGTTGACGTGAACGTTGAGAGGGCTCATGAAGATCGCGACGCGGGTGCGCCCGTCCTTCCACGGCATGATGCTCTGCACCACACCGTCGGCCGGGGAGATGACCCGGCCGTCAGTGATCTCGCGCTCGGGGTCACGGAAGAACCACAGCATGCCCGCCGCGAGCGCGGTGGTGGGCACGGCCACTGCTGCCCAGCGCCCCGACTTGCGGGCGCGGGCCAGGCTGAGGGCTGCGGTGGCGACGGTCGGCAGGAGCCACGGCGATGCTCCGCGGGCGATGCGGACCCCGCCGCGGGATGCGGAGGAAGTGCTGTCGGGCATGGATGACCTTCGTAGCGGATGATGCCGCGCTGGCAACGGGGGACGGCGGCTTTCCGGCGATGCTATCGGTTGCCGGGCGCAACTGGGCAAGCCAGCAGCCGAGTCGGACGGCGGAAAGGCACCCGTCGAGGGTGACCCGGTGTGACGTTCTTCGCCACCAAATCACCCTGAAAGGTACAATCAACCCTGGAATCGGTACTCCTCCAAGAGGCGCCGGCCAATGATCATTTTCTGGATCTCGGCGGTACCTTCACCGATCAGCAGCATCGGTGCCTCGCGGTAGAGGCGCTCGATCTCGTACTCCTTGGAGAAGCCGTAACCGCCGTGGATACGGAAGGCGTCCTCGACGACTTCCTTGCAGTACTCGGAGGCGAGGTACTTCGCCATCCCTGCCTCCAGGTCGTTTCGTTCCCCGGAGTCCTTTTTGCGTGCCGCATTGACCATCATCGCATGAGCGGCTTCGACCTTGGTGGCCATTTCGGCCAGTTTGAACTGGATCGCCTGGTGCTGGGCGATCGGTTTGCCGAAGGTGTGGCGCTGCTGTGCGTACGAGACGCCCAGCTCGAACGCACGTTGTGCGACACCGCAACCACGCGCGGCGACATTCACCCGCCCGACCTCGACGCCGTCCATCATTTGGTAAAACCCTCGGCCGGTCGTGCCCCCGAGGACGCGATTGGCCGGAATGCGCAGGTCGTCCATGATGAGCTCGGTCGTGTCGACGCCCTTGTAGCCCATCTTGTCGATCTTTCCGGGGATGGTCAGCCCGGGCCGGACCTCTCCGAAGCCGGGCTCCTTCTCGATGAGGAAGGTCGTCATCGACTTGTGGGGCGCGGTGCCCTCCGGGTGGCCTTCGTCACTTCGGCAGAGTACGGCCACCAGATTCGATGTTCCGCCGTTCGTCAGCCACATCTTCTGGCCGTTGAGAACGTAGGCGTCGCCGTCCCTGACGCCCTTCGACGAGATCGCCGAGACGTCCGAGCCGAGCGCCGGCTCCGACATCGAGAAGGCCCCGCGCACCTCGCCCAGCGCCATCCGCGGCAGGAAGGTGTCCTTCTGTTCCTGGGTGCCGTGCTGCTTGAGCATGTAGGCCACGATGAAATGCGTGTTGATGATGCCCGAGACGCTCATCCAGCCGCGCGCGATCTCCTCCACGCACAGCGCGTAGGTGAGCAGCGACTCACCCAGCCCCCCGTACTCCTCGGGGATCATCAGCCCGAACAGGCCGAGTTCCTTCAGCCCCTCGACGATCTCCGTGGGGTACTCGTCGCGGTGCTCCAGCTGGGTCGCGACCGGAATGATCTCCTTGTCGACGAAATCCCGGACCGTGGCAAGGATTTCCCGCTGGATGTCGTTCAGACCGGCGGTCTGGGCGAGTCGCGTCATGGCTGCTTCTCCTGTGGCTTCACGCGGATGGCCTTAAGGCTTCACACAGTTACTTGGCGGGCGTCGGGCGGCCGGGCTGCTCTCCGCCGCGCTCCTTGACGTACGTCTCGGTGGGGACCATCACCTTGCGCCGGAACACGCAGACGACGGTGCCGTCCTGCTTGTAGCCCTTGGTCTCCACGTACACGATGCCGCGGTCGTTCTTGGACTTCGACGGCGTCTTGTCCAGCACGGTCGTCTCGCCGTAGATCGTGTCGCCGTGGAAGGTCGGCGCGATGTGCTTCAGAGATTCGACCTCCAGGTTGGCGATCGCCTTTCCGGAGACGTCCGGCACCGACATGCCGAGCAGCAGTGAGTAGACGTAGTTGCCGACGACCACGTTCTTTCCGAAGTCGGTCGAGCTCTCCGCGTAGTTGCTGTCCATGTGCAGCGGGTGGTGATTCATGGTCAGCAGACAGAAGAGGTGGTCGTCGTATTCCGTGACCGTCTTTCCGGGCCAGTGTTTGTAGACTGCACCGACCTCGAACTCCTCAAAGGTGCGTCCGAACTGCATGATCAGGCCTCCGGGGCTTCGAACTTGGAGGTGCGCCGCATTCCGGCGGCCCGGCCCTTGCCCGCGACCACCAGCGCCATCTTGCGGCTCGCCTCGTCGATCATCTCGTCGCCGAGCATCGCGGAGCCCTTCTTGCCGCCCTCCTCGGAGGTGCACCAGTCGTAGGCGTCGAGGATCAGCTCGGCGTGGTCGTAGTCCTCCTGCGAGGGCGAGAACACCTCGTTCGCCGCGTCGACCTGACCCGGGTGCAGCACCCACTTGCCGTCGAAGCCGAGGGCGGCGGCGCGGCCGGCCACCTCGCGGTAGGCGTCCACGTCACGGATCTGGAGGAACGGGCCGTCGATCGCCTGGAGGTCGTGGGTACGGGCCGCCATCAGGATGCGCATCAGGATGTAGTGGTAGGCGTCCGCCGGGTAGCCGGGCGGCTGCTGGCCGACGACCAGGGTCTTCATGTTGATCGAGGCCATGAAGTCGGCCGGGCCGAAGATCAGCGTCTCCAGGCGGGGCGAGGCGGCGGCGATGTCGTCGATGTTCACCAGGCCCTTGGCGTTCTCGATCTGCGCCTCGATGCCGATCCTCCCGACCTCGAAGCCCATCGTCTTCTCGATCTGGGTCAGCAGCAGGTCCAGCGCCACGACCTGCTGGGCGTCCTGGACCTTCGGCAGCATGATGCAGTCGAGGTTCGGCCCCGCGCCCTCGACGACCGTGATGACGTCCCGGTACGTCCAGTGCGTCGTCCAGTCGTTGACCCGCACGGCCCGGGTCTTGCCGCTCCAGTCACCGTTGTTCAGCGCGTCCACGATGGTGTGGCGCGCGCCCTCCTTGGCGAGCGGCGCGCAGGCGTCCTCCAGGTCCAGGAAGACCTGGTCGGCGGGGAGGCCCTGGGCCTTCTCCAGGAAACGCGGGTTCGAGCCCGGGACCGCGAGACACGAACGGCGGGGGCGCAGCCGGTTCACGGACGGGGTAGGCGTGGTCATGCGGGGACCTCCAGAGGGTCGAGCTTGTTCGCTTTCCGGATCTCGTCGACGATACGGCCGATGATCTCGGTGATGCCGAAGTCCTTCGGGGTGAAGACGGCGGCCACACCGGCTTCGATGAGTGCGGCGGCGTCGGCCGGCGGGATGATGCCGCCCGCGATCACCGGGATGTCCGGGGCACCGGCCTCGCGGAGCCGGCGCAGGACGTCGGGCACCAGCTCGGCGTGCGAGCCGGAGAGGATCGACAGGCCCACGCAGTGCACGTCCTCGGCGATCGCCGCGTCGGTGATCTGCTCGGGGGTCAGCCGGATGCCCTGGTAGACGACCTCGAACCCGGCGTCCCTGGCCCGTACGGCGATCTGCTCGGCCCCGTTGGAGTGCCCGTCCAGGCCCGGCTTGCCGACCAGCAGCCGCAGCCGTCCCACGCCCAGGTCGGCGGAGGTGCGGGTGACCTTCTCGCGGACCAGGGCGAGCGTGCTGCCCGGTTCGGCGGTGACCGCCACCGGGGCCGAGGAGACCCCGGTGGGCGCGCGGAACTCGCCGAAGACGTCCCGCAGCGCCCAGGACCACTCGCCGGTGGTGACGCCCGCGCGGGCGCACGCGACGGTGGCCTCCATCATGTTCTCGGTGCCGGCCGCGGCCTTCTTCAGCGCGGCCAGCGCCTCGGAGGCGCGCGTCTCGTCGCGGTTGTCCCGCCACTCGTGCAGGGCGGCCACGACGCGGGCCTCGTTCTCGGGGTCGACCGTCATGATCGCGCCGTCGAGGTCGGCGGTGAGCGGGTTGGGCTCGGTGGACTCGTAGATGTTGACGCCGACGATCTTCTCCTCGCCGCCCTCGATCCGGGCCCGCCGTGCCGCGTGCGAGGAGACCAGCTCCGACTTGAGGTAGCCGGACTCGACGGCCGCCATCGCGCCGCCCATCTGCTGGATCCGGTCGATCTCCGCCAGCGACTCCTCGACCAGCGAGTCCACCTTGGCCTCGATGACGTGCGAACCGGCGAAGATGTCCTCGTACTCCAGCAGATCGCTCTCGTGCGCCAGTACCTGCTGGATCCGCAGCGACCACTGCTGGTCCCAGGGCCGGGGCAGCCCCAGCGCCTCGTTCCAGGCCGGCAGCTGCACGGCGCGGGCGCGGGCGTCCTTGGAGAGGGTGACGGCCAGCATCTCCAGGACGATGCGCTGGACGTTGTTCTCCGGTTGGGCCTCGGTCAGGCCGAGGGAGTTGACCTGGACGCCGTAGCGGAAACGGCGCTGCTTGGGGTCGGCGATGCCGTACCGCTCACGCGTGACGCGGTCCCAGATACGGCCGAAGGCGCGCATCTTGCACATCTCCTCGATGAAGCGGACGCCCGCGTTCACGAAGAACGAGATCCGGGCAACCACGTCCCCGAACTTCTCCTCGGGCACCTGGCCCGAGTCGCGGACCGCGTCGAGCACCGCGATGGCGGTGGACATGGCGTACGCGATCTCCTGGACCGGGGTGGCCCCCGCCTCCTGGAGGTGGTAGCTGCAGATGTTGATCGGGTTCCACTTGGGGATGCGGTCGACCGTGTACGTGATCATGTCCGTGGTCAGCCGCAGCGAGGGCACCGGCGGGAAGACGTGCGTCCCGCGCGAGAGGTACTCCTTCACGATGTCGTTCTGCGTGGTCCCCTGGAGCCTGTCGGGGTCGGCCCCCTGCTCCTCCGCGACCACCTGGTAGAGCGCCAGCAGCCACATGGCGGTCGCGTTGATCGTCATCGAGGTGTTCATCTGCTCCAGGGGGATGTCCTGGAACAGCCGCCGCATGTCACCGAGGTGCGAGACGGGAACACCGACACGGCCCACCTCGCCGCGGGCGAGAATGTGGTCCGGGTCGTATCCGGTCTGCGTGGGCAGATCGAAGGCGACCGAGAGACCCGTCTGGCCCTTGGCGAGGTTGCGGCGGTACAGCTCGTTGGACGCCTCGGCGGTCGAGTGACCGGCGTACGTCCGCATGAGCCAGGGCCGGTCCTTCTGACGTTCGTTCATCGGAGAACCTCAGACGTTGCGGAAGCGGTTGATGGCGTCGATGTGCTGCTCGCGCATGTCCTGGTCGCGCACGCCCAGGCCCTCGCGGGGGGCCAGGGCGAGGACGCCGACCTTGCCCTGGTGCAGGTTGCGGTGGACGTCGTACGCGGCCTGGCCGGTGTCTTCCAGGGAGTAGACCTTGGAGAGCGTGGGGTGGATCTTGCCCTTGGCGATCAGCCGGTTCGCCTCCCACGCCTCGCGGTAGTTGGCGAAGTGGGAGCCGATGATCCGCTTGAGCGACATCCACAGGTAGCGGTTGTCGTACTCGTGCATATAGCCCGAGGTGGAGGCGCAGGTGGTGATGGTGCCGCCCTTGCGGGTGACGTAGACCGAGGCGCCGAAGGTCTCGCGGCCGGGGTGCTCGAAGACGATGTCGATGTCCTCGCCGCCGGTGTACTCGCGGATGCGCTTGCCGAAACGCTTCCACTCCTTGGGGTCCTGGGTGTGCTCGTCCTTCCAGAACCTGTAGCCCTCGGCGTTGCGGTCGATGACCGCCTCGGCGCCCATGGCCCGGCAGATGTCGGCCTTCTCGGGGCTGGAGACGACACAGATCGGGTTGGCGCCGCCGGCCAGGGCGAACTGGGTGGCGTAGGAGCCGAGTCCGCCGCTGGCGCCCCAGATCAGCACGTTGTCGCCCTGCTTCATGCCCGCGCCGTTGCGCGAGACGAGCTGGCGGTACGCGGTCGAGTTGACCAGGCCCGGGGACGCGGCCTCCTCCCAGCTGAGGTGCTGGGGCTTGGGCATCAGCTGGTTGGACTTGACGAGCGCGATCTCGGCGAGGCCGCCGAAGTTGGTCTCGAAGCCCCAGATCCGCTGCTCGGGGTCGAGCATCGTGTCGTTGTGGCCGTCGGAGGACTCCAGCTCCACCGACAGACAGTGCGCGACGACCTCGTCGCCCGGGTTCCAGGCGTTCACGCCGGGGCCGGTGCGCAGGACGACGCCGGCCAGGTCGGAGCCGATGACGTGGTACGGCAGGTCATGGCGCTTGGTCAGCTCGCTGAGTCGCCCGTAGCGCTCCAGGAAGCTGAACGTCGACACCGGCTCGAAGATCGAGGTCCAGACGGAGTTGTAGTTCACCGAACTGGCCATCACGGCGACGAGGGCCTCGCCGGGGCCGAGTTCGGGGACCGGGACGTCGTCCAGGTGGATCGACTCGCGCGGGTCCTTGTCGCGGGTTTCGAGCCCCGCGAACATCTCCGCCTCGTCCTTGTGCACGGTGATCGCGCGGTAGGACTCGGGGAGGGACAGGGCCGCGAAGTCCGCGGCGGTGCTGTCCTCGGATTGGATCGCGTCCAGGATTTCCTTCACGGTGTTGCCTCCGGTGATGCGGCGTCGAGGGAACGCTTGAGGGGCCCTGCTGGCAGGGGGGGGGAGCGGTGTGGAGGTGGTTGCCGTCGGTTCGGCGGGTGGAGCTCGGCTTTGCCCGGTGGAGCAGAAGGGTGCCTGTGACGCAGGCGTCCGGGCGCGCAGCACGGTGGTTGCGGGGACAGCCGGCGTACGTGTGAGGTCTCAGCACGCCGACCGCCCGGACTCCTTCAACGTATGGCACTCCGTGACACCTGACAAGGCACCCAGTGCCAATAATTTCCCTCACTTGTCATCCCGTGGGCACGCATGAGCAACACGATGGGCGTTACGGGACGTTCTGTCCTGCTGGCAGGCGGTTACCCGGCCGGGCGGTACACATACGGCGTCGTCGTGCCGAGCGCCGCGAAGCCGAGCCGGACCAGGATCGGGGCCGACATGTCCGTCGCGTCGACCTGGAGGTAGCGGTAGCCGCGCTCGGCGGCCACGGCGGCCCGGTGGGCGACCAGGGCCCGGTACAGGCCCCTGCCGCGCCACTCGGCGACCGTTCCGCCGCCCCAGAGCCCGGCGAAACCCGTGCCCGGGTACAGCTCCATACGGGCCGAGCTGACCGGCTCCCCGCCGGCCATCGCCACCAGCGCCACGAAGTCGTCCGGAGCCCGCTCCAGCCGCGTCAGCACCTGGTGGCGCAACCGGCCCGCGTCCGTACCGAACGCCCGCTCGTGGGCCAGCGCCATCAGCTCGGCCCCGGCCGCGTCGGTCACCGGGCGCAGGGTGACGCCCTCCGGCAACCCGGCCCCGGGCATGGAGGTCAGCGTCTCGACCGGGGCGACCAGCAGGGTCTCCGGCGGATCCGGTACGAAACCGGCCGCCCGCAGCCGGTCGCCCAGGTCGGCCGGCCGGTCATGGGAGTAGAGCTTCCACTCGAACTCCCCGTGGCCGAGCGCGGTGTAGTGCCCGATCTGGGCCCTGATCGCCGCGTCGGCCCCCGTGGCGTCCAGCTCCGGGTCCGACCAGACGATCCCGTTCCAGTCGTCCGGGCCGCCGACCTGGCGCACCAGGGGCCCGGCGCGCTCCACGCGTACGCCGGGCCCGTCCGGGCGGGCGTGCTCGCGCATCGCGCGGTCGTACAGGTCGCGTACTTCGTCGGTTCGCATCCGCGCACCTCAGCACAGCGGCGATCGGCGAACCAACGGATTTCGGCCCCGCTCGCCCGGGCCGGTGTTCCCGGACGCGTCGAAAGCCCAGCTCGGGGCAGGTGTACGAGACCAAGTGATCTTGAAGTGGACAGAGAGCAGGGGTGGGGCGCCGATGGGGATACCGATACGCAGACGGAGCGACCGGCAGGGGGGTACTGCCTTCGACCTCCGGCGCACCACGTTCGGCTTCGCCCTGCTCGCCCTGGTCCTCGCGGGCGGGGGGCTGGCCCTGCGGGCGGCCTGGCGGAGCGCCGGCCGCCACCCGGTCGTCGCCGTGCTCCTGGCCGCCCTGGTCCTCGTCGCCGCCTTCGTGGTGCTGCGCCGCCGTCGTCGGGCGCGGCGGGTCGCGGAGACCGTCACGGATGCCGCTTACGGGATCGTCGACGCGGGTCTGGCGGAGCTGGACGCCGCGGAGGAGGCCCGCGCGGAAGCCCGCGAAGAGGGCCGGGCCCGGGATCGCGCGGCGCCCCCGGAGGCCGCCGAGCCGGTCGACCACGCGGAGCTGGACCCGTACGCCTTCGAGGAGGCCGTGGCCGCACTCTGCCGACGCGACGGCTGCGCGGACGCCGAAGTGGTGGGCGGCGCGGGCGACCTCGGCGCCGACGTCCTGGCCACCACCCCGGACGGTCGCCGCCTGGTCGTCCAGTGCAAGCGCTACGGGCCGGGGAACCGGGTCGGCTCCCAGGACCTCCAGCGCTTCGGCGGCACCTGCTACGCGGTCCACGAGGCGGATGTAGCACTCGTCGTGTCCACCGGAGGCTTCACCGAACCCGCGCTCGACTACGCGGAGCAGTGCGCCATCCTCTGCTACGGCCCCGAGGAACTGGCCGCCTGGAGTGAGGGCACCGCGCCGCCGCCCTGGGAGGCGGCGGCGGAGGTCGCCGCCGAGCAGGACGCCCGGCTCAGCGGTCCTTGAGCGCCTGCTGGATCGTCCGCATGACCTCGTCGAGGGGGGCGTCGGTGCGCGCCACCGCGACGAGCACCTCGCCGTCCGCGGCCACCGTCGCGGCCGGGGCGCGCTCGGGCTCGGCCCCTGCGGTCCGGCCCGCTCCGATGCCCGTGCCGAAGGTGTCGCGCACGATGGCGAAGGCGCGGTCGAGCTGGGCCTCCACATCGCCCTGCCCGCCCGCCCGCAGCCAGCGGCGCAGCACATGGTTGTGCGCGGTGACCACGGCGGACGCGGCGACCTCGGCGAGCAGCGGGTCGTCGTTGCCCACATGGTGGTCGCGCTCGTCGAAGTGGCCCAGGAGATAGCGGGTGAACAGCCGCTCGTAGCGGGCCACCGACGCGATCTCGGCCTCCCGGAGGGTCGGCACCTCACGGGTCAGTTTGTAGCGGGCCACGGAGACGGCGGGCTTGGCCGCGTACATCTTCATGACCTCTTTGATGCCCCGGCAGACGGTGTCGAGCGGGTGCTCGTGCGCGGGGGCGGCGTTGAGAACGGCCTCGGCCCTGACGAGGGTGTCGTCGTGGTCCGGGAAGATGGCCTCTTCCTTGGAGCGGAAGTGGCGGAAAAAGGTCCGCCGGGCGACGCCCGCGGCACCCGCGATCTCGTCGACGGTGGTCGCCTCGTAGCCCTTCGTCGCGAAGAGCTCCATCGCGGCGGCGGCCAGTTCACGGCGCATCTTGAGCCGTTGGGCGGCGGCGCGCGTCCCCGCGGTGGTGGTCTCCGGGGCGTCGGTCGCGGCGGTGGCACGGGGTGACTTGGCGGGCTGGGACATGGCATGAACGTAACGCATCGGTGCAGGAGAGTGCGCCTGCGGGGGCGGACCGCCGGAGGGTCCCAGCAGCCCGCCCCACCCGGCTCCCGGGTCAGCGACGGGCATATTCGCGGAAGCCGCGCCCCGTCTTGCGGCCGAGGCACCCTGCGGCGACCAGGTGCTCCAGCAGAGGGGCGGGGGCCAGGCCGGGATCGCGGAACTCCTTGTGGAGCACCTTCTCGATGGCCAGCGAGACGTCCAGGCCGACCACGTCGAGCAGTTCGAACGGGCCCATCGGGTAGCCGCCGCCCAGCTTCATCGCCGCGTCGATGTCGTCCAGCGAGGCGTAGTGCTGCTCGACCATCTTGATCGCGTTGTTGAGGTACGGGAACAGCAGCGCGTTCACGATGAAACCGGCCCGGTCCCCGCAGTCCACCGGATGCTTGCGGATCTTCGTGCACACCGCGCGGACCGTGGCGTGCACGTCGTCGGCCGTCAGGACGGTGCGGACCACCTCGACCAGCTTCATCGCGGGCGCCGGGTTGAAGAAGTGCATCCCGATCACGTCCTCGGGGCGCGCGGTCGCCCGGGCGATGGCGACGACCGGCAGCGAGGAGGTGGTGGTGGCGAGCACCGCGCCCGGCCGGCAGACCTTGTCCAGCGCGGCGAACAGCTGCCGCTTGACCTCCAGGTCCTCGGCGACGGCCTCGACGGCGAGGTCGACCCCGGCGAACGCGTCCAGCGAACCGGCGGCCGTGATCCGCGCCAGCGTCTCGTCCCGGGCCTCCGCTGTGAGCCGCCCCTTGGCCACCGAACGCTCCAGCGACTTCGCGATCCGGCCCCGGGCGACGTCGGCCTTCTCCTGGGACCTGGCGGCCAGCACCACGTCGTACCCGGCCTTCGCGAAGACCTCCGCGATCCCGGAGGCCATCGTCCCCGAGCCCGCGACGCCGACGGACGCCACATCGCGCCCGGCTCCGGAGACGGCGTCCGCCGCCGGGGTCAGCGCGTCGGGCACCACGTCCTGGCCGCCCGGGGCGTCGTACGTGTAGAAGCCGCGCCCGGCCTTGCGGCCGGTCAGGCCCGCGCTGCTGAGCTGGCCGAGGACGGGGGCCGGGGCGTGCAGCCGGTCGTGGGACTCGGCGTACATGGCCTCCAGGACGGTGCGGGCGGTGTCGATGCCGATCAGGTCCAGCAGGGCGAGGGGCCCCATCGGCAGCCCACAGCCCAGCTTCATCGCGGCGTCGATGTCCTCGCGGGAGGCGTAGTTCGCCTCGTACATCGCGGCGGCCTGGTTGAGGTAGCCGAAGAGCAGCCCGTCCGCGACGAACCCGGGCCGGTCGCCGACCGCGACGGGCTCCTTGCCCAGCTCCCGGGCGAGCGCGGTGACGGCCTCGACGGCGGGCGGCGCGGTCAGCACCGAGGAGACCACCTCGACCAGCTTCATCGCGGGCGCCGGGTTGAAGAAGTGCAGGCCGAGGACGCGCTCGGGGTGCTGGGACTCGGCGGCCAGCCGGGTCACCGACAGGGCGTTGGTGCCGGTGGCGAGGATCGCGGTGGGGGAGACGATCGCGTCGAGCTCCCGGAACACCAGCTGCTTGATCTCGTAGGTCTCGGGCACCACCTCGATGACCAGCTCGGCATGGGCGGCGGTGCCGAGGTCGTCGGACGTACGGAACCGGGCCAGCGCGTCGGTCCGCTCCTGCTCGGTGATCCGGCCTCGGCGCACGGCCCGCGCGGTGGACGCTTCGAGGGAGGCGACGGCCCCCAGGGCGGCCGCCTCGCTGATGTCGATGCCGATGACCTCGCGGCCCGCCAGGGCCAGGACCTCGGCGATGCCGGTGCCCATGGTGCCGAGGCCGACGACGGCGATGGTGGAGAGAGAGGTGTCCATCAGGGGACTCCAGGGTGAGTGACGACTGGGGGAGCACGGAACGCGCGACGATGAGGGAGCGGCGCGTGGCGTACGGAAGCTGCGTGTCGTGGAGCACGGGGCCGTCGCGCGGGGAGCGCGCCCGGCCGTGGGGTGACGGACCCTGTCCCGGGGTCGCGTCGCACGGAGAAGCCGAACCGACAAGCTCTCCGGATGGCTGCGTCACCAGGCCACCGGAGCCTGCGGGGAGTGTGTCCCGCTCAGATGAGAGTAACTGGCGAGTAACGAGCGCGCCACCCCTGGGTCGTTGTGCCCTGGGCCACATGAACTCCTCGATGCCACCCCGTACGGAGCGTGTCCGTCGATACGCTGAGCGTCATGGATGAGGAGTTCCGTTCACTCATGGATCGGCTGGAACCCGAGGCGGCCGGCTCGCCGCAGTACGCCCGGCTCGTCGCCGCCGAGGACCCCGAGGAGCTGGCCCGGGTCCTCGTGGAGCCGCACCGCCCCCTCTGGGCCCGCGAGATAGCCGCCTTCCGGCTCGGCTGCTCGGGCGACCGGCGGGCCTTCGAGGCGCTGGTGCTCCTGCTCAACCACCGCGACCCCGAACGCTGCGTCTCCGCCGCCCACGCCCTGGCCCGGCTGGACGACCCGCGCACCCCGAGGGCGGCCGCCGCCCTCGCCACGAACGCCCTGCGCACCGCCTACGCCCTGCACCCCGTGCGCCTGCTGGCAGACCTGCGGGCCCCCGAGTCGGTCCCCGCCCTGGTCGCCACCCTCCAGCGCCTGCTGGCCCCCGGCGATCCGCACTGGCGCGTCGCCCTCGCCTGCGTCGAGGGTCTCGGCCGCCTCGCCGCCGAAGAGGCCCGCCCGGTCCTCACGGCGGCCCTGCCGCACCCGCGCCTCGGCACGGCCGCGGCCCAGGCGCTGAGGCGGTTGCCGGGGGAGTGAGCGGGCGGACGGCCCGTTGCCGGCCGGACCGCCCGCGCACCCGGTTCTCGGCAGGTGCGCGGGCGCTTCGTACCGCTCAGCGGCGGAAGCCCAGCAGGCCGTGCAGGCGGCTGCCCCTGCTGTTGTCCACCGACTGGGCCGCCGCCTTCTCGGCCGGCAGCGGCTTCGGGTCCGGGAGGGCGGCGCAGACCGCGTCCGCCTCGCCCCGGCCGCGCGGGACGGTGCCGTCGGTGAGGTACGCCGCCAGGTGCTCGTCCAGGCAGTCGTTGCCGCTCAGCGTGATGCCGTGGTTGCCGCCGCCCTCCTCCACCACGAGGCTGGAGCCCTTGAGTTGGCGGTGCATGCTGACCGCACCGCCGTACGGGGTCGCCGCGTCGTCCGTGGCCTGGAGGATGAGCGCCGGGGGCAGCTGACGGTTGTTCACCGGGACCGGCTCCAGTGGCGCCACCGGCCAGCTCGCGCACGGTGCGTTGTACCAGGTGTTGTTCCAGGTCATGAACGGCGCCTTCTTGTGGATCCGGCGGCTGTCGTTGCGCCAGGTGCTCCAGTGCTCGGGCCAGCCGGCGTCGCGGCACTGGACGGCCGTGTAGACCGAGTAGCCGTTGTCGCCGCTCGCGTCCACCGCGCCGAAGTTCTCGTACACCTCGACCAGCGCCTCGGCGTCCCGCCTCTTCGCGTACGCGGCGAACGCCTCGGCGAGGTAGGGCCAGTAGCCGTTGTAGTACCCGCCGGGGATGAAGGTGTCCTCCAGCTCACTCGCGCCCACCGTGCCGCCCGCCGGCTCCCGCGCCACGTCCGCCCGCATCCGGTACCAGGCGGCCTCGACCTCGGCCGGGTCGCTGCCCAGGCCGTACGCGGCGTCGTGCTTCGCGACCCAGGCGGCGAACGCCTTGTGGCGGTCGTCGAACGCGTGGTTCTGGCCGAGGTTGCCCTCGTACCAGACGTCGTCCGGGTCGACGACCGAGTCCAGGACCAGACGCCGCACGCGCTCCGGGTACAGCTTGGCGTAGACCGCGCCGAGGTAGGTGCCGTAGGAGTAGCCGAAGTAGTTGATCTGCCGGGAGCCGAGCGCCCGGCGGATCACGTCGAGGTCCTTGGCGGCGCTGACCGTGTCCATGTACGGCAGTACGTCGCCGTGCTTCTCGCCACAGGCTCGCGCGAAGGACTCCGCCCGGTCGCGGTTGATCCGCTCCGAGCGGGCGGAGTCCGGCACCGCGTCGGGGCGCACCGGATCGAAGTGCCCCGGCAGGCAGTTCAGCGCCGGGGTGCTCCTGCCGACCCCGCGCGGGTCAAAACCGATCACGTCGTACTGGGCCGCGACCTTCTTCGGCAGCGAGGACGCCACGAACCCGGCCATCGACAGGCCGCTGCCGCCGGGGCCGCCCGGGTTGACCAGCAGCGGTCCCTGGAAGGTCTTCGCGGTGTGCGGGACGCGGGACAGGGCGAGCGTGATCTGACGGCCCGACGGGCGGCGGTGGTCCAGCGGGGCCTTGACCTTCGCGCACTGGAGCGTCGGATAGCTGTCGGTGGGGCAGTCCGTCCACTTCGGCTTCGGAGCGGGCGGCGTGCTCGCCGCGGTGGCGGCGGCCGGCGCGGGCGCGGCGGTCAGCAGACCGGCGACGGTCGCGCCGACGGCGACCAGAATTCCTGCACGTTTCGTCATGGTGCCTCCCGGGGTGACGGGACGCGGCGCCGGATCACCGGTCCCCGCCGCATGCTCCCCGAATACCCCTGCGGAAGGGCCTGTTCCGCGCGGAGTCGCCCCGTACGGTCACGCCATCGGCCCTGCGGGCGGTCGCCCGGGCTCCGTCGCGGACCTCACAGCAGGGTCAGCTGGGTGGGGCCCGGTTCCGGTGTGTCGGCCGGCGCCGGAGCCGGGCCGATCCGCCGGGCCTCGCCCCGGTGCGCCGGGCCGATCCCGAACTCGTCCGCCAGCTCATGCACCTGACGCGTGATCCGGCGCTGGTACCAGGTGGGGGCGTACGCCCCGTCCGCGTACATCCGCTCGTAGCGCTCCACCAGCTGCGGATGGTGCTGCCCCAGCCAGTGCAGGTACCACTCGCGCGCGCCGGGGCGCAGATGCAGCACCAGCGGGGTCACCGTCGCCGCCCCCGCGTCCGCGATGGCGGCGACGGTGGCGCGCAGCTGCTCCGGGCGGTCGCCCAGGAAGGGGATGACCGGGGCCATCAGGACCGAGCAGCCGATCCCCGCGTCGGTGAGCGCGCGCACCACGTCCAGCCGGCGTTCGGGGGAGGGGGTGCCCGGTTCGACCGTCCGCCACAGCTCCCGGTCGGTGAAGCCCACGGAGACCGAGACGCCTACCTCGGCGACCTCCGCGGCCTGCCGCAGCAGCTCCAGGTCCCGCAGGATCAGCGTGCCCTTGGTGAGGACGGAGAAGGGGTTCGCCCGGTCGCGCAGGGCGGCGATGATGCCCGGCATGAGGTGATATCGACCCTCCGCCCTCTGGTAGCAGTCGACGTTCGTGCCCATGGCGACGTGCTCGCCCCGCCAGTGCCGGGAGGCCAGCTCCCGCTGGAGCAGTTCGGCTGCGTTGATCTTGACGACGATCTGGGAGTCGAAGCCGATGCCGGTGTCCAGGTCCAGATAGCTGTGGGTCTTGCGGGCGAAGCAGTACACACAGGCGTGCGTACAGCCCCGATACGGGTTCACCGTCCATTCGAACGGCATCCGCGAGGCGCCGGGCACCCGGTTCAGGATCGACCGGGCCCGGATCTCGTGGAAGGTGATGCCCCGGAATTCCGGGGTGTCGAACGTGCGCGTGGTCACCGCGTCCGCGGCGAAGAGCGCGCTGTTCCCGGCCGTCGAGTTCTTCTCGACCAGATTGTCCCAGCGCATGGACGCCTCCTCGGTAGCACTCACCGCAGAATAGAACACTTGTTCCCTTGATCGTGCGAGGCGCCGCACGCGGCGCCCCACGACTACCGTGTCGCCCTGGCAGACCCGCTGTATCCGACCGACCGGGAGGTCCCGACCATGGCCAGTAAGTTCACCGAGCTCGCGATCGACTGCGCGGATCCCGTCGGCCTCGCCCGGTTCTGGTGCTCGGTCCTCGACTACGAGGTGCGGGACGGGGAAGCGGAGGAAGGCGTCGTCACCATCGGCCCGCCTGCGGCGCGTGGGGGAGCGGACCGCCCCGGCCCCGTGCCGCCGGTGCTGACCTTCGCGCGGGTGCCCGAGGGCAAGAGCGCCAAGAACCGGCTCCACATCGACGTCAGTCCCAGCGACCGGGAACAGGATGACGAGGTCCGCCGGCTGATCGGCCTGGGCGCCCGTCGCGCCGACGTCGGCCAGGGTGACGCGAGCTGGGTCGTGCTCGCCGACCCGGAGGGCAATGAGTTCTGCGTCCTCGGGGACCGCCGCCCCTGACCCCGGACGGCCCCGATTTTGAGCGGCTGCGCCCGAGGTGGTTGGCTCAGCTCACCCACCGAACAACCGACTGCTGGAGGAACAGCCATGGCGCAGGTCGAGGCCACGACGGAGCGGATCATCGCGGCGGACGCAGAGGCGGTGTTCGACGCGCTGGCCGACTACAAGGACGTCCGGGGCAAGGTGCTGACCGGGCACTTCAGCGAGTACGAGGTCCGGGAGGGCGGCGACGGCGAGGGCAGCCTCGTGCACTGGAAGCTCCAGGCGACCAGCAAGCGCGTCCGCGACTGCCTGCTGGAGGTCAGCGAGCCGACGGACGGGCAGCTCGTCGAGAAGGACCGCAACTCCTCCATGGTCACCACGTGGACCGTCACCCCGGCCGGTGAGGGGAAGTCCAAGGCCGTCGTGACCACGGTCTGGGACGGCGCGGGCGGCATCGGCGGCTTCTTCGAGCGGACCTTCGCGCCCAAGGGCCTCGGCCGGATCTACGACGAGCTGCTCCAGAACCTCGCCACCGAGGTCGAGAAGTAGGACCGGCCGGCAGGGGGCGTTCCGACTCCCCTCGCCGCACCGGAGGCCGGGCGAGGTCCGGCCTCCGCGGGACGTTCGGCCTCACCGGAACGGGTGGTTTTCCGGGGCGGCCGGTTGTGCGCCGTAGCACCTCCCACCGGCGCATAAGCCCTCCGTACGCGCCGCGTACGCCCCTCGTCACGTTTGCCCTGCCTTACCGCGCGATGCGAGAAATGGGCGGCGCAGGTGCGACGAGGGGAGCGTTACGTGGTGGGTGGTATCACGCTGGTGAAGGACGAGCCGGACGGCCCGGGACCGGACGGGCCGGTGCCGCAGGACGGCACGGCGGCCACGGTCGAACTCCCCGCCGCACCGCCCCCGCCACCCCCTCCGGCGGGGCCCGGCCCGGACGCGGCGGAGATCAGCCCCCGCAAGGTCCGCATGGTCTTCCTCGGGCTGATGCTCACCCTGCTGCTCGCGGCGCTCGACCAGATGATCGTCGCCACCGCCCTGCCCAGAATCGTCGGTGAGCTGCACGGCCTGGAGAAGATGTCCTGGGCCGTCACCGCCTACCTCCTCGCCTCCACCATCGTCCTGCCGCTCTACGGCAAGCTCGGCGACCTCTTCGGCCGCAAGGGCGTCTTCCAGTTCGCCATCGTGGTCTTCATCATCGGCTCCGCCCTGGCGGGCTGGTCGCGCACCATGGACGAGCTGATCGCCTTCCGCGCCCTCCAGGGCGTCGGCGGCGGCGGTCTCATGATCGGCGTCCAGGCGATCATCGCGGACATCGTCCCGGCCCGGGAGCGAGGCCGCTACATGGGCCTCATCGGCGCGGTCTTCGGACTCGCCTCGGTCGCCGGCCCCCTGCTGGGCGGGTTCTTCACCGACCACGTCTCCTGGCGCTGGTGCTTCTACATCAACGTCCCCTTCGGCCTGGTCACCCTGGCCGTCATCGCCGTCGTCCTCAAACTGCCCAAACCCGCCGTCCGGCCCCGGCTCGACGTCCTGGGAGCGGTGCTCCTGGCCGTCGCCTCCACCTGTCTGGTGCTGGTCACCAGCTGGGGCGGCACCGAGTACGCCTGGGGCTCGCGCACCATCCTGGGGCTCGCCGCCGGAGCGGTCGTCACGACGGTGCTCTTCGTCGCCGCCGAACACCGGGCCGCAGAACCGATCATTCCGCTGCGGCTGTTCCGCGACTCCGTCTTCAACGTCACCGGTCTGGTCGGCGCGGTCGTCGGCGTCGCGCTGTTCGGGGCGGCGAGCTACCTCCCGACCTACCTCCAGATGGTCGACGGGGTCAGCGCCACCGAGTCCGGTCTGCTGATGCTCCCGATGATGATGGGCATCGTCGGCGGTTCCATCGTCTCCGGCCAGCTCATCACCCGCACCGGCCGCTACCGGATCTACCCGATCATCGGCAGCGCCGTCTCGGTCGTCGGCATGGGGCTGCTGTCCCTGCTGGAGGCGGACACCTCCCCCCTGGCGTACAGCTTCTACCAGGCCGTCCTCGGCACCGGCATCGGACTGGTCATGTCCGTCCTCGTGCTCGCCGTGCAGAACTCCGTACGCCCCTCGGACCTCGGCACCGCGACCAGTGCCAACAACTACTTCCGGCAGATCGGCGGCAGCGTCGGCGCGGCGATCTTCGGCACGCTGTTCGCCGGGCGGCTCTCCGACGCGCTCGGGGCGCGCCTGCCCGCCGGCGCGGAGCTGCCCGACCCCGAGTCGATCACCCCGCAGATCGTCCACGCGATGGAGCCCGCGCTGCGCGACGCCTACATCCAGGCGTACGTCGACGCGATGCCGCGCATCTTCCTGTACCTCGTGCCGGTGCTCGTGCTCGGCCTGATCCTCGCCTTCTTCCTCAAGGAGAAACCGCTGGTGTCCCACCACAGCCCCGAAGCCGCCGCCGAGTCCATGGCCTCCGCGATTCCCGCCGCCCGCGCCGACTCGGGCCGGCCCGCCTCCGGCTACCTCTCCGGCGTCCCGGTCCACGGGAGCGTCCAGCACCCCGACGGCACCACCGTCCCCCGCGCCGCCCTCACCCTCATCGACGTCCAGGGGCGGCAGATCGGGCGCGGGGCCAGCGGCGAGGACGGGCGGTACGCGCTGAGCGTCCCCGGCGCCGGCTCCTACGTCCTGATCGCCGCCGCGGGCGGACACCAGCCGCAGGCCGTCAGCGTCACCGTGGGCGAGCGTCCCGTCGAGCTGGACGTGGTGCTCGGCGGCGCCGGACGCCTCGCCGGGTCCGTCCTCACCCCCGACGGGGCCCCCGTACGCGACGCCGCCGTCACCCTGACCGACGTACGCGGCGAGGTCGTCGCCTCCACCCGCACCGGTCACGAGGGCGGCTACGTCATCGGCGAACTGGTCGCCGGCGAGTACACCCTCGCCGCCAGCGCCCCCGCCTTCCGCCCCGCCGCCCTCCCGGTCAGCGTGCAGGCCGCCCGGGAGACCCGGCAGGACATCGAGCTGGCGGGCGGGGCCGTCCTGCGCGGCTCCGTCCGGGCCACCGGCGGACGCCCCGTCGAGGACGCCCGGGTCACCCTGCTCGACGCGGCGGGGAACGTGGTGGACACCCTCACCACCGGACCGGACGGATCGTTCCGGTTCGTCGACCTGTCGTCCGGCGAGTACACCGTGATCGCCGCCGGATACCCCCCGGTCGCCACCGTCCTCCAGGTCGCGGGCGGCGGCCGCACGGAACGCGATCTCCAACTCGGCCACGAGGACTGAGGCGTACGGGACCGAGACGTACGGGACCGAGGCGTACGGGACCGAGACGTACGGGAAGGGGGTACGGGAACGGGACGTACGGGAACGGGACGTCCCCCGGAGCCGGTCCGGTGCGGCTCCGGGGTTCAGCTCACCGCCGCCCCGCGGGAGCCGGCCCCGGCTCCCGCAGCGGGTCCTCCCGCACCAGCCGCAGCAGCGCGCGGGCCCCCGGGCTCAGGCACCGCGCCGCCGGAAGCACCACCACGCTCTCGTACACCGGCCGACGGGCACCCGTCAGCTCCACGGCGACCAGCCGGGACGCCTCCGGCTTGCGGGAGAAGTGGTGCGGCACCACCGCGATCCCCAGCCCCTCCTGCACCAGCTCCAGCAGGCTGTGCACATCGTTGACCTCCAGACCCACCGTCCGGCGCACCCCCGCCGCCGCGAACGCCCCGTCGGCGGCCCGCCGGGGACCCCAGTCCGGATGGAAGTCGATGAACGACGACCCCGACAGCTCCTCCCACCCCACCTCCGGCCGCCCGGCGAACGCGTGCCCCGCCGCGCACAGCAGCACCATAGGCTCCCGGGCCAGCGGCACCAGCTCCCCGCGCCACTCCGCCGGGCTCACCGTCGCGGCGAACGCCAGGTCGAGGCGCCCGCCCGCCACGCCGTCCAGCAGGCTGCTGGTGCCCTCCTGCCGCAGCCTCAGCTCCAGCTGCGGATGTTCCCGGTGGAACGCCGCCAGCAGCCGCGCCGGGCTCACCCCCGCCACGCACTGCTCGACCCCGACCGTCAACGTCCCGCGCAGCAGCCCCCGTACGGCGTCGACCGCGTCCCGCGCCGCCCGCGCGCCCGCCAGCGTGCGCTCCGCCTCCACCAGCAGCGCCCGCCCGGCCTCGGTGAGCCGGACCGTGCGCGTGGTGCGGCTGAACAAGGGGGTCCGCAGCTCCTGCTCCAGCGCCCGTACGGAGGCGGAGAGCCCGGACTGCGACACGGCGAGGCGCTCTGCGGCGCGGGTGAAGTGCCGCTCCTCGGCGACGGCGACGAAATGCTCCAGCTGACGCAGTTCCATGATTGAGCAATCTAGGCGATGAATGCGAGCGGAATCTCCTGTTGGACTGCTGGATCCATCTGCGGAAGCCTGGGCCGGGAGTGCGCCGGTCCCGACGCGCCACCCCCGTACCCACCCGCGGAGCCCGTATGTACCTCCCGTCCGCCGACCGCTACTCCGCCATGCCCTACCGGCGCACCGGACGCAGCGGTCTGAAGCTGCCCGCGCTCTCCCTCGGCCTCTGGCACAACTTCGGAGGCGACCGGACGCCCGAGACGCAGGGCGCCATCCTGCGCCGCGCCTTCGACCTCGGCATCACCCACTTCGACCTGGCCAACAACTACGGCCCGCCGCCCGGCTCCGCGGAACTCACCCTGGGCCGCGCCCTGGCGACCGACTTCGCCCGTCTGCGCGACGAGATCGTCATCTCCACCAAGGCCGGCTACCACATGTGGGACGGGCCGTACGGGGAGTGGGGCTCGCGGAAGTACCTGCGCTCCTCGCTCGACCAGAGCCTGCGGCGCCTGGGTGTCGAGTACGTCGACATCTTCTACTCCCACCGGCCGGACCCCGAGACCCCCCTCGAAGAGACGATGGGCGCGCTCGACTCCGCCGTCCGGCAGGGCAAGGCGCTGTACGTCGGTCTGTCCAACTACTCCGCCGCGCAGACCCGCGAGGCCGCCGCGATCCTGAAGGACCTCGGCACCCCGCTCCTCATCCACCAGCCCCGCTACTCGATGCTCGACCGCCGGATCGAGGACGACGGGCTGCCGGACGTCCTCGACGAGCTGGGCGCCGGATCCATCGCGTACTCGCCGCTGGAACAGGGGATTCTGACCGACCGCTATCTGAACGGCATTCCGGCCGGGTCCCGTGCGGCGGGCGCCAGCCCCTTCCTGAGCGCCGACGCCGTGACCCCGCAGCTGGTGGAGCGGCTGCGCGCGCTGGACGCGCTGGCGAAGGAGCGCGGCCAGTCGCTCGCGCAGCTGGCCCTGGCGTGGGTGCTGCGCGGCGGCCGGCTCACCTCCGCCGTCGTCGGCGCGAGCAGCGTCGCCCAGCTGGAGGACAGCGTCGAGGCCGCCCGGAACCTGGACTTCACCGAGGACGAGCTGTCCCGGATCGAGGAGCTGCTGCGGGACACGAAGACGGGCTGACGCCGGTCGGGCGCGCGAGAGAGGGCTGCGCCGTCGGCGAGGCCGGCAGGACGTGCGCGGCGCGGACGGCGCTGCTCAGCCGAAGATCGGGCTTTCGGTCGAGTAGAGGAAGCGGGTCCGGGAGCGGTCCAGGAAGTTCTCCTCGTCCGCCGTGACGGTGGTGGTGTAGGTGTCGGAGGTGAACCAGCGAGCGGCGTCCGCGATGGTGTCGACCCACACTTCGGCGACACCGTCGTAGTCGGCGGTGCTTATGCCGGGGATCTCGTCGTCGGTGGGCAGCAGTTGGACGTAGCGCCGGACCGGGACCTCTCCGGCGGGCAGAGTCGAGAGCAGAGGGGTGTGCTTCTGCGTCCAGTAGTCCACGAACTCGTCGTGGGAGAGGTCTGACCGCCGGGTCAGGAAGATGCTGAGCTTGATCACAGGGGACCCTTCGAGGCCGAGATTGACTTGCCTGGGCAAGTCATAAGATAGTCGCTTTGACTTGCCTGGTCAACGAAGATTTGTTGCCCAGGCAAGTGGAATGACTAGGTGACCGGCAGCGTAGGCAGAGACCCCGGGCTGCTCAGGGGGTGGCCACGGTGGGCCCGGCATGCGGAGGCGCCGTTCTGACCGCGATCAGGGCGACGTCGTCCGAGCCGCCCCCGGCCATACCTTCCAGGATCTCGTCGCAGAACGTCGTGAGCGGCTCGCGGGCCAGGGCCGCCGCGTGCTGCCGCAGGCGCGCCAGACCCCGGCCCAGGTCCTCCTCGCGCCGCTCGACGAGGCCGTCCGTGTAGAGCAGCACGGTCGAGTCGGGCGGCAGAGTGTCGGTCGTGGCGGGGCGATGGACCTCGGGCTCCACCCCGAGCATGACGCTGCGGCCACCGGTGAGGAAGCGGGTCTCCCCGTCGTGCGTCACGAGCAACGGGGCGGGATGGCCCGCGACCGCGTAGTGCAGCAGCCACGGCTCGTCCGCGCTCAGTCGCTCGACCAGCGCGTAGACGCATGTCAGCGTCTGCTGCGGATAGAGGATGTGATGGGCCGCGTCCAGCCGGGCGAGGATCTTGCCGGGCGGTTCCTTGCGGTCGCAGGCGATGCCGCGCAGCATGTTGCGGGTCTGGCTCATCATGACCGCGGCCCGCAGGTCATGCCCCGCGATGTCGCCGATGATCAGTGTCATCGCCCCGTCCGGCAGCACGAAGGCGTCGTACCAGTCGCCGCCGACGCGCGCGGTGGTGCTCGCGGGCTGGTAGCGGGCGGCCACTTCGAGCGGCCCGTCCGTGGGCAGCTCGGGCAGCAGGGAGCGCTGCAACCGCTCGGCCGTGTGCTGGGCCTCGGCGTGCAGGCGCGCGTTGTCGACGGCCAGCGCCACGCGGTGGGCGAGGTCCTCGACGAGGGAGAGGGTGTCCTCGGTCAGCCGGGCTTCCCTGCGGGTGCGGGCCAGGGTCAGCACGCCGAACACCTGCCGCCGGGCTCTCAGCGGGGCGACGACCGCCGTATCGGCCGCGAGCCGCTCGAAAAGCTGCTTCTCCCGGAGGCACAGGGGGTCATCCTCGCCCTTCGGCGGGGGAAAGTCCGTGAGAAGTACGGGGCCCACACCGAGCAGCGCCCGGGCGACCGAGGCCGCCGACCCTTCGGCCGGAGGCAGCAGTCCCTCGTCCAGGCCCGGGGACGTCACATCGGCGTCCCGGTGCTCGACGACGACCCTGCGCAGCCGTCCGTGGTCGTCCAGCAGATCGACCGCGCACCAGTCGGCGAGGCCGGGGACGAGCGTGCGGCAGAGCCGACGGAGCCCCTGGTCCACTTCGAGCGTGCTGGAAAGGGCCTCCGCCGCGTTGATGAGCAGCGTGAGCCGGTCCAGGGCGTGCTGGACCTCCTCGTCGACCTCGAAGCGGTCCGAGCGGTCCGTGTCCCGTTCCGTGCCGGGCCCGTGGTGAGGCGGGGCACCCGCGTCGTCCTGCTTCGCGCACATACTGGTTCCTCGCCTTTCTGGCCTTTCTTGCACGTGTGACGCCGGGGATGTGAGTCGTCAGACCCCTTCCAGTCTTCAGTACGCGGGGGCTGCGGGCATGCGGGCCACTCCTCAGTACGTGGGAGCAACGACGTGAGCGCCGGCGGGCGTACCGGCAGGACCGCTGGAGGGACCTTCGGCGGACTGGACCTCTGACGGGCCGCCCCTCCCTGGCCCGCGCCGCTCACGGCGCGTACGGTGTGGCGGCATGAAGATCCTCATCAGCGCGGACATGGAAGGCGCCACCGGAGTGACCTGGCCGGCCGACGTGCTGCCGGGGACGCCGCAGTGGGAGCGCTGCCGGTCGATGTTCACCTCCGACGTGAACGCGGCCGCGCTCGGCTTCTACGACGGCGGCGCCGACGAGGTCCTGATCAACGAAGCCCACTGGTCGATGCGCAACCTGCTGCTGGAGCACATGGACGAACGCGTCCAGATGCTCACCGGCAAACACAAATCTCTGTCCATGGTCGAGGGCATCCAGCACGGCGACGTGGACGCGGTGGCCTTCGTCGGCTACCACACCGGAGCCGGCACGGAGGGCGTCCTCGCCCACACCTACCTCGCCAACTCCATCACCGGCGTCTGGCTCAACGATGTCCGCGCGAGCGAGGGGCTGCTCAACGCGCAGGTCGCCGCCGAGTACGGCGTGCCCGTCGTCCTCGTCACCGGCGACGATCTGACCTGCGTGGACGCCGAGGGATACGCCCCCGGGGCCCGGAAGGTCGCTGTCAAGGACTACGTCTCCCGTTACGCCGCGGTGTGCCGCACCCCCGCCCGTACCGCCGCCGACATCAGGGCAGCGGCCAAAACGGCCACCGAGCTCGCGGGGCGACGGGATCCCGTCACCGGGAAGACGTTCACCATCGAGCTGGAGTTCGACGCCGAACATCTGGCAGCCGCGGCGACCGTGGTCCCCGGCGTGGGGCCGAGCGGGGAGAGGCGCGTCGCGTACACCAGCGCGACGATGTACGAAGGAATTCGCACGTTCAAGGCGGTGACGACGATCGTGTCGGCCGCTGTGGAGGAACAGTATGGCTGAGGCCCCCGACCTGCTCGGACCCGTCGACCGGCAGGCGCTCGACGAGGTGGTGACGTTCACCTCCGAACTCATCCGCATCGACACCACCAACCGGGGCGGCGGCGACTGCCGGGAGCGGCCGGCCGCCGAGTACGTCGCCCAGCGGCTCTCCGACGCCGGGATCGAGCCGACGCTGCTGGAGCGGACCCCCGGCCGGACCAACGTCGTCGCCCGGATCCCCGGCACCGACCCGTCGGCCGACGCGCTGCTCGTCCACGGCCACCTCGACGTGGTGCCCGCCGAGCCCGCCGACTGGAGCGTGCACCCCTTCTCCGGCGAGGTGAGCGACGGGGTCGTGTGGGGGAGGGGCGCCGTCGACATGAAGAACATGGACGCGATGGTCCTCTCCGTCGTACGCGGCTGGGCCCGCGAGGGCTTCCGGCCCCGGCGTGACATCGTCATCGCGTACACCGCCGACGAGGAGGACAGCGCCGCCGACGGCTCCGGCTTCCTCGCCGATCAGCATCCGGAGCTGTTCGAGGGCTGCACGGAGGGCATCAGCGAGTCGGGGGCCTTCACCTTCCACGCGGGCCCCGGTCTCTCGCTGTACCCGATCGCCGCGGGCGAGCGCGGCACCGGCTGGCTGAAGCTGACCGCCGAGGGCCGGGCCGGGCATGGCTCCAAGGTCAACCGGGAGAACGCGGTGAGCACCCTGGCCGCCGCCGTCGCCCGGATCGGCGAGCACGAGTGGCCCATCCGCCTCACCCCGACCGTCCGCGCCGCGATCACCGAGATCGCCGCCCTGCACGGCATCACCGCCGATCTGGACGACCCCGGCTTCGACGTCGCCCAACTCCTCGGCAAGCTCGGCCCGGCCGCATCCCTGGTCGAGAACACCGTCCGCAACAGCAGCAACCCGACGATGCTGGACGCCGGTTACAAGGTCAACGTCATCCCCGGCCACGCCGCCGCCTTCATCGACGGGCGCATGGTCCCCGGCGGCGACGACGAGTTCCACGCGACCCTGGACCGGCTCACCGGCCCGTCGGTCTCCTGGGAGTTCTACCACCGCGAGACGGCCCTTCAGGCCCCCGTGGACTCCCCGACGTACGCCAAGCTGCGCGCCGCCGTCGAGCGGTTCGACCCGGACGCGCACACCGTCCCGTACTGCATGTCGGGCGGCACCGACGCCAAGCAGTTCTCCCGCCTCGGCATCACCGGCTACGGCTTCACCCCGCTGAAGCTGCCCGTCGGCTTCGACTACCAGCGGCTCTTCCACGGCGTCGACGAGCGCGTCCCCGTCGACGCCCTCCACTTCGGCGTCCGCGTGCTCGACCACTACCTGCGCACCGCCTGACCGCCTGCCGACCCGATCCGCGCCCCGGGGGGACCGACCTACGTGAACACCGTGCCAGCAGCCCCGTACGGAACCTGGCCGTCTCCGGTCGACGCGGCACTCGCCGCCTCGCACGACGGCCGCCCCGACCACCTCGGCACCATCGGGGACGAGGTGTGGTGGACCGAGCCGCGCCCCGCCGAGGGCGGGCGGCGCGCCTTGATGCGCCGCCGCGCCGACGGCACCACCGCCCCCGTGCTGCCCGCCCCCTGGAACACCCGCAGCCGGGTGATCGAGTACGGCGGACAGCCCTGGGCGGGCACCGTGCGCGGGGACGGCGAACTCCTCGTGGTGTTCGTCCACTTCGCCGACCAGCGGCTGTACGCCTACGCCCCGGACGGGCCCGACGGGCCGTGGCCGCTCACCCCCGTCTCGGACGTCGGCGGCGGGCTGCGCTGGGTGGACCCGCAGGTCCGCCCGGAGCACGGGGCGGCGGGCGAGGTCTGGTGTGTGCTGGAGGAGTTCACCGGCCCCGCGCCCACCGACGTACGGCGCGTCGTCGCCGCCGTGCCGCTCGACGGCTCGGCGGCCGGCGACCGGGCGGCGGTCCGTGAACTCTCCGACGACCGGCACCGGTTCGTCACCGGCCCCAAGGTCTCCCACGACGGACGGCGGGCTGCCTGGATCGCCTGGGACCACCCCCGGATGCCGTGGGACGGCACGGTGGTCATGCTGGCGGACATCGACGACACGGGCGGGTTCACCGGCGTACGGCCTCTCGTCGGCGACCACGACGAATCGGTCTGCCAGGTGGAGTGGGACCGCGACGGCAGCCTCCTGTTCGTCTCCGACCTCGCCGACTGGTGGGAGCTCCAGCGCATCCGCCCCGACGCGCCTCCCGGCGGCGCGGTCCCCAGCAGCCGCCTCCTGCCGCCCCGGGGCGAGGAGTTCGGCGGAGCCCTCTGGAAGATCGGGCTGCGCTGGTTCCATCCGCTGGACAACGGGCTGATCGCCGTCCTGCACGGCAGGGGCGGGATGCGGCTCGGCATCCTCGACCCGGAGACCGGCGAACTCGCCGACGTGCCGGGCCCCTGGACCGCCTGGGCCGACACGCTCGCCGTCCACGGCAGCCGGGTCGTCGGCGTCGCGGCCGGCCCCCGCAGCGGCCCCGAGATTGTCGAGCTGGACACCGCGACCGGGCACACCCGCGTCATCGGCGCACCCCACCGGGACGCGGTCGACCCCGCGTACTACCCGGTGCCCGAGGACCGCACCTTCACCGGCCCCGACGGCCGCGAGATCCACGCCCACCTCTACCCGCCCCGCAGCCCCGACCGCACCGGACCCGAGGGCGAGAAGCCCCCGTACGTCGTCTGGGCGCACGGCGGGCCCACCGGCCACGCACCGCTCGTCCTCGATCTGGAGATCGCCTACTTCACCTCGCGCGGCATCGGGGTGGCCGAGGTCAACTACGGCGGCTCCACCGGCTACGGCCGCGGCTACCGCGAACTCCTGCGCGGCCAGTGGGGCGTGGTGGACGTGGCCGACTGCGCGGCCGTCGCCTCGGCCCTCGTCGAGGAGGGCGCCGCCCACCCGGACAAGCTCGCCATCCGGGGCGGCAGCGCGGGCGGCTGGACCACCGCCGCATCGCTGACCAGCACCGACATCTACGCCTGCGGGACGATCCTCTACCCGGTCCTGGACCTCGAAGGGTGGGCCACCGACGGGACCCACGACTTCGAGTCGCAGTACCTGGAGTCCCTCGTCGGCCCGTTCGCCGAGGTGCCCGAGCGTTACCGGGAACGCTCGCCGATCCACTGCGCCGACCGGCTGAACACGCCCTTCCTGCTGCTCCAGGGCCTGGACGATGTGATCTGCCCGCCCGCTCAGAGCGAGAGGTTCCTCGCCGCCCTCGCCGGCCGGGACGTCGCCCACGCCTACATCGCCTTCGAGGGGGAGAGTCACGGCTTCCGGCGCGTGGAGACCTTGGTCCGCGCGCTGGAGGCCGAACTCTCCCTCTACGCGCAGACGTTCGGTATCGACCGTCCCGACGTGCCGCCCCTGGAGCTGACCACGTGACCCGTGCGGACCACGGCCCGGCGATGCCCCTCGCCCGGCCTCCCCGGCTGCGCCGCGGCTCCCGGGTCGCCGTCGTCGCGCCCAGCGGCCCCGTCCCCGCCGACCGGCTGGAGGAGGGCCTCGCCGTCCTGCGCGACTGGGGACTCGAACCCGTCGTCGGCGCCCATGTCCGCACTACGCACCCGGAGCTGGACTACCTCGCCGGGTCGGACGCGGGCCGTGCGGAGGACCTCGAACAGGCGTGGTGCGACCCCACCGTGGAGGCCGTGCTCTGCGCCCGGGGCGGGTACGGCGCCCACCGGATGGTCGACCTGGTCGACTGGGCGGCTGTCCGGGCCGCCGGGCCCAAGGTGTTCGTCGGCTACAGCGACATCACGGTGCTGCACGAGGCGTTCGCCCTGCGCGCCGGGTTCGTGACCCTGCACGGGCCGATGATCGCCACCGATACGTTCCTCGGGGACGCGGTGACCCGCGAGCACCTGCGCGCCACGCTCTTCGCCCCGGAGACCGTCACCACCCTCGGCCTGGAGTCGGCCGGGGCCCTGGTCGCCGGCCGGGCGCGGGGCGTCCTGTACGGCGGTTGCGTCAGCCTGCTCGCCGCCGGGGCCGGCGCCCCGGGCGGCCGGGCCCACGCCCGGGGCGGACTGCTGGTGATCGAGGACACCGGGGAGGAGCCCTACCGGCTGGACGGCATCCTCACCCGGCTCCTGCGGTCCGGAGCCCTCGACGGAGTCGCCGGGGTGGCCTGCGGCTCCTGGCAGGAGTGCGGCCCGTACGAGAAGATTCGCGCCGTCCTCGCCGACCGGCTCGGCCCGCTGGGCATACCCGTGGTCGAGGAGCTGGGATTTGGTCACGGTCCCGCCGCGCTGACGATCCCCCTGGGCGTTCTGGCGGTGCTCGACGCCCCGGCGGACGGCGGCCGTTGCACGCTGACCGTCGAGGCCCCCGCCCTGCGCTGAGCCTCTCTGGCCTTCCGCCGCTGTTCGAGCCCGCGCCGCCGTCCGCGCGGGCACGAGGATGTGTGCGTCCTCCCGCGGAACGTGAACATCCGTCAAGAACCGCTGACCGATACGTTGACACGGCTATGAGCTGTGTCACAGCATGAGCGCGGCCCAGTACTTACCGGCCGGTAAGTAGTCCTCGGTGTGGAGGTCCTCGTGTCAGGTGCTGTTTCCAGGGTGCGCGGCCCGCTCGTGGCGGTCGCCGGGGCGGCCCTCGTCGCCCCCCTCGTCCTCGCCGGCCCGGCCCGTGCCGAGGCCGGCCCGTACACCGTCACCCCGCTGGAGTTCACCGTCGAGGCGGGCGGCCGCACCTGCACGGTGGACGCCGACCTCTACCGGCCCGCCGGGGCCGACGCGGACAGTCCCGCCCCCGCGGTCCTCGCCACCAACGGCTTCGGCGGCAGCAAGTCCGACGGTTCCACCGACACCATCGGGAAGGCCTTCGCCGAGCGCGGCTACGTCGGGCTCGTCTACTCGGGCCTCGGCTTCGGTGAGTCCGGCTGCCTGATCACCCTCGACGACCCGGCCATCGACGGAAAGGCCGCCAGTGAACTCCTGGACTTCCTCGGGGGAGTTCGGGCGGCCGACGACGGAACCGAGGCCGACTTCGTCACCAGGGACGCCGACGGCGACCCGCGGGTCGGCATGATCGGCGGCTCGTACGGCGGCGCGATCCAGCTGGCGACCGCCGCGGTCGACCCCCGGGTCGACGCCCTCGTCCCGCTGATCACCTGGAACGACCTCGGCTACGCACTGGCCCCCAACAACACCGGCGCGCGCACCGGCGTCACCTCCGACACCCCCGGCGTCTTCAAGTGGCAGTGGACCAACGGCTTCTACCTGATCGGCGAGGGCCAGCCGCTCCTCAACCCGAGCCTGGACCCCTCCCGCGTCAACCGGCTGGACTGCCTGCACTTCGCCACCCGCGCCTGCGAGACCATCCGGCTGCTCAACTCCGGCCGCTACCCCGCCGACCGCACCGCGAAGATGCTCGCCTACGCGCGCGGCGTCTCGCCCGTCTCCTACCTCGATCGGGTCAAGGCCCCCACGCTCATCGTCCAGGGCCAGGCCGACAGCCTCTTCAACCTCAACGAGGCCACCGCCACCTACCGGACGCTCAAGGAGCAGGGCACCGAGACCAAGATGATCTGGCAGTCCTGGGGACACAGCGGCGGCCAGGTTCCCGGCGAACTCGACCTGAGCCAGGGCAATCTGGAGACCAGCCACGTCGGGCAGCGGGTCCTGGCCTGGTTCGACCGCTACCTCCACAAGAAGACGGACACCGACACCGGACCCGCCTTCTCCTACTACCGCGACTGGCGGAGCGGCTACGGCTCCGCCGCCGACGTCCCCGCCCTCTCCCGGTCCCTGTATCTCTCCGGCGACGGCAAACTCGTCGACAACCGCTCCAAGGTGGCCGGCGGCAGCCGTCAGTACACCAACTGGCTCGTGCCGACGAGCCACTCCGAGAGCTCCATCGCCCCGCTGATCGGACTGCCCGACCCCGAGCCGTACGACACCAGGGGCACCTACCTCGGCTGGCGCGGCGAACCCCTCACCGAGCCCCTCGATGTCGTCGGCTCGCCGCGGGCCACCCTGAAGGTTCTCTCGCCGAAGGCGGAACGGGTCCAGAACAGCGGTGACGCCTCCGACAAGCTCGTCCTGTTCGCCAAGGTCTACGACATCGCGCCCGACGGCAGCCGTACGCTGGTGAACCGGCTCGTCTCCCCGGTCCGGGTCCCCGACGTCACCCGGCCCTTCACGGTGGAGCTGCCCGGCATCGTCCACCGGTACGAGAAGGGGCACCGCCTGGAGTTCGTGATCGCCGCCAGCGACACCGCCTACTTCGGCAACCGGGGCGTCAAGCCCGTCACCGTCGTCCACGCCCCCGAGGACACCGGCGTACTGGAACTCCCGGTCGTCCCGGCCGGCTGACGCCCGCCACCTCGTTCACCCGAACGGCCGTACAGCGCCGCCCCCCGAACCCGACAGCCGGACATGCTGGGACCCCGGGGGCGGTCGCGTGCACGACGGGCGGGCCGGACGGCGAGAAGCGAGCGGAAGGGCCGGAACATGAGCCCCAAGGACGTATCGAGCGGCAGCGGGCGCGGCACGGGGTGGCTGACTCCCGGGCGCATCGTGGTCGCCGTGGTGGTCGTGCTCGTCATCGTGTTCATCTGCGTGAACACGAACGACGTCACCATCCGGGTGCTGATCCCCGAGGTGACGATGCCCCTCTGGTTCGCGCTGCTGGCCATGTTCCTGATCGGCCTCGGCTGCGGCGGCTACCTCTTCCGCCGGAAGGGCAAGTGACAGCAGCCGCGCACCCTGTTCCTTTCGCACAGGGAAACCGGCACGGTGGACCCGCTTGAGGCCCCGGGTCACCGCGGCGAGTACGGGCCGTGTGCGCGCCACTCCGGCACTCCGGCAACAGCGACCGGATCGGCGCGGCCGGCGGCGAGCAGCCGGCCATCGCCACCGGCCGGGGCCAGGCGGACCTCGTCACCATCTACGACCCCGATCTCGACCTGGACGGCACGGCGGGCGCACTGCTCGCCGGCCGTAGCCGACGCGTTCACGGACACCGCCCCGGACGCCTGACGGCCCGGCCCCGGCCGTGCGGGTCCCGGGGCGGGCCCCGAGCCCGTGAGAATCCGGTCGGTGGGCCTCTGGCCCCCGCGGCCACCTGCGTGTTCCATGGTCACCGGGGCGCCCGGACCTGCGGCGGCCCGCCGCGAGGGAACGAGGGTGCCTTGGCCACGACCGTACGACGTGCCGTACTGAACCTGCCCGCAGCGCCGATCGGGCCGGAGAACCCGCTCCCGCCGCTGCGGACGCCCGCCACGCCGCCCGTGCTCGACCCCCGGGAACGGGCGGACCTGCCCCGCGACATGGCCCGGCAACTGGGCCACCGGCCGCTGCGCACCGTACTGCCCACCCGGCTGCTCGACGGTTACGGACGTGAGCGCACCCCCGCCGACATCGACGCCGTCGTCATCGAGAACGCCCGGCTGCGCGTCACCGTGCTGCCCGGACTCGGCGGCCGGATCCACTCCCTGCACCACAAGCCCACCGGTCGCGAACTGCTCCACCGCAACCCGGTCCTCCAGCCCGCCGCCTTCGCCCTCAACGGGGCCTGGTTCTCCGGCGGGATCGAGTGGAACATCGGCGCCACCGGCCACACCACCCTGTCCTGCGCACCGCTCCACGCCGCGCTCGTGCCCGCCCCCGACGGCGGGACGATGGTCCGGCTCTGGGAGTGGGAGCGGCTGCGCGACCTGCCCTTCCAGGTGGACCTCTGGCTCCCCGACGCATCCGACTTCCTCCATGTCGGCGTGCGGATACGCAACCCGCACGAACGGCCCGCACCGGTCTACTGGTGGTCCAACATCGCCGTCCCGGAGACCCCGGACACCCGCGTACTGGCCCCGGCCGACGAGGCCTGGCACTTCGGCTACGACCACGCCCTCACCCGGGTCGGCGTCCCGGAGTCGGGCGGCCTCGACCACACCTATCCGCTGCGTTCCGAGTACCCCGCCGACCACTTCTACGAGCTGTCCGACGGCGCCCGTCGCTGGATCGCCGCGCTCGACGAGGACGGCCACGGGCTCGCCCAGACCTCCACCGACCTGCTGCGCGGCCGCAAACTGTTCCGCTGGGGGCACGGGAGGGGCGGCCGCCGCTGGCAGGAGTGGCTGAACGGGCCCGGGAACGGCGGGTACGCGGAGATCCAGGCCGGGCTGTCCCGTACCCAGCTGGAGCACGTCCCGCTGGAGGCGGGCGCCGCGTTCAGCTGGCTGGAGTCCTACGGTCCGCTCTCCGCCGACCCGGCCGCCGTGCACGGCCGGGACTGGGCCGCGGCCACCGAGGAGGCCGCCGCACGGCTGGAGGAGGCTCTCCCGCGCGGCGTGGTGGACGAGACGTACGCGGCCTGGCTGCCGTACGCCGACGCCGAACCGGGCGAGGTGCTCGCCACCGGCTCCGGCTGGGGTGCGCTGGAGGTGCTGCGGGGCGGCCACCGGCTGCCCGGCACCCCGTTCCCCGCCGCCGCCATCGGCGCCCAGCAGGAACCCTGGCGGGGGCTGCTGGAGCACGGCACCCTGCCGAAGCCGGACCCGCACGGCATACCCGGCCCGACACCGGTCTCACGGCCCTGGCGGGACATGCTGGAGACCGCCGACGCCGACCCGCACACCGAGTACCACCTCGGCATCGCGCAGTGGCACGCGGATGACCGGGCGCAGGCCGTCCGCAGCTGGGAACGTGGCCTGGAGTGCGGCCCCACCCCGCGCTGGCCCCTGCTGCGCTGCCTCGCCGTCGCCGCCGAGGAGAGCGGCAGGCCGGACCACGCCGCCGAGCTGTACGCCGAGGCCTTCGCGGACCTCGGGGCCCCCGGAGCGGAGGACCTCACGGCGTCGGAGGCGGGCACAGCCCTCCTCGTCGCCCTGGCCCGCGAGACCGTCGAGGCACACCTGTCGGCCGGCCGGCCCGGGGCGGCCCGGGCGTTGCTCGTCGGACTGCCGGGGGAGATCCGTGCGCGCGGACGCTTCCGGCTGCTCCTCGCCCGGACGTTGGTCGCCGAGGGCGACACCGGGGCGGCCCGGGAGATCTTCGACGCCGGATTCGAGGTCGCCGACCTGCGCGAAGGGGCCGGAGTCCTCGGCGAGCTGTGGGCGTCCGTCAGCGACGAACCGCTGCCGGACGCCTATGACTTCCGCATGCGCCCGCCCCAGGAGTGACCAACGCGCCCCGGGCGGCCGGTCAGACGGTGACGTTGCGGTCCACGTACTCGAAGACCGAGCCGTCCGGGTGCAGCGCGATGAGGTTGCGGCCCGCCGGGGTCGGCACCGGTCCCGCGATGACCCGCGCGCCCGCCCGGGTCAGCGCCGTGTTCGCCTCGTCGACGTCCTTGACGGCGATGGTCGCGCTCACCTTGCGCAGCACCTCCAGCTCCGACTCGGGCCCGCTCATCAACAGGAAGCAGCCGATCGCGGCCACCGACACCCCACCGCGCTCGAAGCGCAGGGCCGACGTGCCCGTCAGCCCCTCGTAGAAGGCCACCGAGGCCTCCAGGTCGTCGACGCAGATACGCAGCGTGGTTCCGAGGATCTCCATGCCCACGAGGGTAGTTGGCGGCCGCCATCGGTGTGATCGGTTCCGGGCGGGCCGGGCCCCTCTCTTCGCCCGTACCGCACCGCCTCACCCCATGCCGGCCGCTCCTCGCCTCACGCCCGGCAGAGCACCTCGCCGTGCGGGACCATGAACCAGCCGTCGTCCTCCTCGCCCCAGGAGCGCCACGCCCCGGCGATGGCCGTGAGCTGCTCGGCGCTCGCGTGCCCGCCCCGTACCGCCAGCTCGGCGTAGACCGAGTCCGTCGTACGGTCCGCCCACAGGCCGCTCCACCAGGCGCGGCTCTCCGGGGTGGCGAAGCACCAGGCGGCCGCCGTGGGGGTGATGTCGGTGAACCCGGCCCGCCGCGCCCAGGAGAGGAGCCTGCGGCCGGCGTCGGGCTCGCCGCCGTTGCCGCGGGCCACCCGGCCGTACACCTCCAGCCACTCGCCGAGGCCGGGGGCCTCCGGGTACCAGGTCATCGCCGCGTAGTCGCTGTCCCGCGCCGCGACCACCCCGCCGGGTCGGCAGACGCGCCGCATCTCACGCAGAGCCTGGACGGGGTCGCCCACGTGCTGGAGCACCTGGTGGGCGTGGACCACGTCGAAGGAGTCGTCGGGGAAGTCCAGGGCGTGGACGTCGGCCACCGTGAACCCGACGTTGTCCAGGCCTCGTTCGGCGGCCACCGCGGCGGCCCGGCCGAGGATGTCCTCGGCGGTGTCCACCGCGGTGACCTGCCCCGGGGCGACCAGCGCGGCCAGATCGGCGGTGATGGTCCCGGGGCCGCAGCCGACGTCCAGCACGGCCAGACCGGGGCGGAGTTCGTCGAGGAGGTACGCCGCCGAGTTGGCGGCGGTCCGCCAGCGGTGCGAGCGCAGGACCGACTCGTGGTGGCCGTGCGTGTACACGGCGGTCTCCTTCGGCATGGCGTTGCTTCCTCTCCCGGAACCTCGCGCCGACGGGCGCGGCGAAGGAACCACCGTACGCCGCCATGCCGAATGATGAGATGGGCGTCTTGCTATGCGGACGACTGGTGGAACTGGTGGAACTGGTGGGAGGGGCCCGAGGGGCCGGCCTGGTTCCGCCCGGGGGAGGGTGTGGGTGGTCAGGTCGGCATCGGGCAGTAGACGGTCAGCGCCTCCGGCAGCTTGTCGATCGTCAGTTCCGTTCCGGAGTGGGCCACCTCACCGTCGTACGCGTACGGAGTCCCCGGCGCGAGGCCGCCGATCCGTACCCGGCGCCGCCGCACGGCGGCATGGGCGGGGGAGCGGGTCAGCGGTCCCGCCACCGCCGCCGCCAGCAGACGCAGCGCGGGCGTCCGGCCGCCGTGCACCACCCGGACGTCCAGCAGCCCGTCCGCCAGGTTGTGGCGGCGCCCCGGGGCGGGGCCCACCCGCTGGAAGAGTCCGTTGCCGACGAAGAGCAGCCACAACGGCCTCCTGCGTCCCTGGAGTTCGGCCTCCAGTGGGCGCCGGCCGCGCAGCACGTGGAAGGCCGCGAGCACGCCGGCCGGCCAGCCGCCGATCCGCGGCGACCAGTGTTCCCGGGTCCGCACCAGTTCCGGATAGACGCCCAGCGAGAAGGCGTTGAGGAAGTACCCGTCCGCCCCGTCCGCGCCCCTGGGCCCCGGCCGGAAGCGGCCGAGGTCCACCTTGATGGCATCGCCCGCGGTGAGGGCGGTGGCGGTGTCGTGGACGGTCTCGATGCCCAGGTCGTAGGCGAAGTGGTTCAGTGTGCCGCCGGGGAAGACCGCCAGCGGCATTCCGTGCGTCGCCGCCACGGAGGCCGCCAGATTCACCGTGCCGTCGCCTCCGCAGACACCCAGCGCCCGTCCCCGCCCCGCCTTCTCCATCGCGGCCGACAGCTCCTCCGGCGGCACCTCCACCACCTCCGCCGCGGGCAGCGCCTCGCGCACCAGCGACGCGGTCGCGGTGGCCGTGCCCGACTCCTGGTTCACCACCACGACGAGGTCCTTGCCGGCGGGCAGCGCCGGGGCCTCGCCGGGCGGGCGGCCGGGAGCGGGTAGCTGGCCCCGGGTGGGCACGACCCCGCGCAGCGCGAACGCGGCCCCTACGCCGAGCGCCGCACCCGCCAGCACATCGCTCGGATAGTGCACCCCGGTGTAGACGCGGGAGGCGGCCACGGCCAGCGCGACCGGGGCCACGACCGCGCCCCAGCCCTTGGACTCCAGGGCCACCCCGGTGGCGAAGGCCGCCGCCGACGCCGCGTGGCCCGAGGGGAAGGAGGTGGTGATCGGCTGCCGCTTGAGCTGCCGCACCACCGGCACCAGGTCCGCTATCGGCCGCTCGCGGCGCACCGCGCCCTTGCCGACCGTGTTGATCGCCGCCGAGGCCACGGCGAGGGACGCCACCCCGCGCAGCGCGGCCCGGCGTGAGCGCGCACTGCTGCCGAGGGCCGCGATCCCGGCCGCCGCCCCGAACCAGAGCAGCCCGTGGTTGGCGCTCCGGCTCAGTTTCGGCAGCAGCGGATCGGCGCCCGGCCAGTGCCGGTCCGCGACGCTCCGGAAGACTGCCAGGTCCCGCTCCTGCAGCCAGCCGCGCAAGCGGGCGACGGCGGGAGCGGTGGTGTTGACGGTGGCGGGTGAGGTTCTCGGTGAGGACAGTGAGGACATGGGTCAGCGAATACCCGGCCGGGCCACGCTGAACCAGCAGGCGCGCTGAGACCCCGGCCACGTGCCGCCACCGGTCGGCGGAACGGCCAAACCGGCGACGGCCCCCGGGAGCGGGCGCGCGACTGGGCGGGCGGGCCGTCCGGAACCTCCGTATAAAGAAGCCAGAGGCCGTTGAAGAAGCCAGAGGCCGTCGACCCGGAGAACGAGAAGCGAAACCGGAGCACCCGGACCCGGACCAGGACCCGATGCTCCGGGCGGCGCGGCGGCGCGCCGGAGACGCCGGAGACGCCGGAGACGCCGGAGACTCCGCGGGCGCGGAGCGAGGAAGCGAAGAGCGGCGGAGGAGGGCCGGATGCACGGGACCGAGGACCACGCACCCGCGCACGAGGACCACGGCCCCGTCCGCTACGGCCCGCCCGCCCCCGACCCCGGCCTCCCGGTCCTCCCGGAACTGGCCGCCGTCCTCGCCGCCGCCTCCGCCCGGACCCGCCCGGAACCCCCCGGCGGAGGGGCCCAGCTGCGCGAGGCGGCCCGCGGCTACTGGGGCCGGCGGGGACTGCACGGGGCGGCGGGCGGCATCGCCGCCGCCCCCGGCGCCCAGCCGCTCCTCCTGGCCCTGATCGGCGCCCACGGCGGTGACGTCCTCATGCCGCGACCCTGCCCGGCCGCCTGGATGCCACAGGCCCGCCTGCTGGGCCGTCCCGCGTACCACGTGCCGAGCCCGGCCGAATGCGGCGGCGTGCCCGACCCGTACGCCCTGCTGGAGACCGTCCGCCGGGTCCGTGCGGAGGGCGGCCGGCCGAAACTGCTGTTGCTCTCCTTCGTGGACGACCCCACGGCCACCGTCGCCCCGCCCGAGCTGGTCCACGAGGCGTGCGAGGCGGCGGTCGGCGAAGGGCTGCACATCATCAGCGACGAGACCTGGCGCGACACCGTGCACCGGCCCCGCGACACCGTCCTGCTCAGCCCCGCCGAGATGTGCCCGGACGACGTCACGGTGATCGCCGACCTGTCCGGAGCCCTCGTGCCGGCCGCCTGGCCGGTCGCCGTCGCCCGTTTCCCGGACACCGCCCGGGCCGCCGTCCGGCACGCCCGCACCCTGGACATCCTCACCGCGCTCGGCGCCCTCGTCGCGGCTCCGGTCGCCCAAGCGGCCGCCCATGCCCTGGGGGAACCGGAGTCCGTGCGCGAGCGGATCCGGAGCGCCGCGGCACTCCAGGCCCAGGTCGCCGCCGCCGCCCACCGTGGGGTCCTCGGCGCCGGCGCCCTGGCCCGCCCCCCGCAGGCGGGCCGCCACCTCTACGCCGACCTCGGGCCGCTGCGCTCGCGGCTGGCGGACGTGGGCGTGACGGACTCCATGGAGCTGGAGGAGTACCTCACCGACCGGCTCGGCGCACCGGCCCCGGGCGGACACCGCTTCGGGGACGAGCTGGGCGCCCTGCGCGTACGCCTGGGCACCGGACCGCTGCTGGGCGCCACGCAGGAGCAGCAGACGGAGTCCCTCACCGCGGCCGAGCCCCTGGAGCTCGCGCACGTGGCGCGGGCGCTGGACGGCTTCGCGGCGGTGTTCGGCGCGCTGCGCTGAGCGCGGCTGGGACCTGTTGTCAAAGTCCCGTCGTCGTCCGGAGGGCGGCCCTGCGGGGCAGACGGGAGTTCGACGACAGGCCTAGGACGGCTCGGGGCCGAACCGCGACCGCAGCCTGCGCCACACCGCCGGAGCCCCGCTGATCAGCAACGTCAGGGCGACCGCCGCGACCACTCCCTGCCACGGCTCCGGGAACAGCGAACCGCCAAGGACGCCGATCAACTGGTACGTCGCCGCCCAGGCGAGGCAGGCCGGAACATCGCCCCGGGCGAACCGCCGCAACGGCATCCTGCCCAGCAGGCATGCCAGCATCACGGGGATCCGCCCGGCGGGAACGAGACGGGACAGCACCAGCACCATCCCACCGTGCCGCGCCAGCTTCTCCTGCGCCTGGGCCAGCCGCTCCGGCGCTGCCCGGCGGGTGATCGCCTCCAGCCACTTCGAGCCGTTCCTCGACCGGACCCCGCGCTGCCCCAGCCAGTACAGGCAGACGTCCCCGAGGAACGCGGCGGTCGACGCCGTCAGGAACACGAAGAGCAGGGTGAGCGGCGACGTCTGGTGGAAGGCCACCACCGCCGCCGAACTCACCAGCGCCCCCGTCGGTACCACGGGCACCAAGGACCCCAGCGCCACCAGGGCGAACAGCGTCGGATAGCCGACCGCCTGCTGGGTCGACTCGGGGGGCAGTTCCCGCACCACCTGCTGGATCTCCTGGATCACGGGCCGGCCTCCGGTCTGACGCGTTCGCCGTGCCCCAGCAGATGCACGGTCACCTCGGGCGCACGCTTCGCCGCCTGCCGTACGAACTCGTCGCCCGGCGCGTGGAACTCGTGCGGGCGCACCCCGTCCAGACCGATCGGCCAGTACGTGCCGTAGTGCACCGGCACCGCTGACCTCGGCGCCAGACGGGTCAGCGCCTCGGCGGCGCGGGCCGGGTCCAGATGGCTGTGCCCCAGGTAGGGGCCCCAGCCGCCCACCGGCAGCAGCGCCACGTCCACCGGCCCCACCGCCTCGGCCATCCCGTCGAAGAGCCCGGTGTCCCCGGCGAAGTACGTCCGTGCCTCGCCCTCGACCACATAGCCGAGCGCCGGCGCGCGGTGCGGCCCGACCGGCAGCCGCCGCCCGTCGTGCAGGGCGGGGACCGCCCGCACCCGCACCTCGCCGACGCGTACCGTCCCGCCCGGTCCCACCTCGGTGACGTGCAGCCGCCGCGTCCGCCGCAGCGCCCGCAGACCCGGCACGGCCGCGATCGCGCCGCTCGGCACGACCAGCCGGCTGCCGGGAGCCAGCCGGGCCAGCGACGGCAGATGCAGGTGGTCGGAGTGCAGATGGGAGACCAGCACCACCTCGGCGACCGCGGCCTGCGGTGGCGGTACCTCGCCCCGGCGGCGGCGCAGATGCGCGAAGCGCCGTACGAACAAGGGGTCGGTCAGCACCCGCACCCCCGAGTCCTCGATCGTGCAGGTGGCATGACCCCACCAGGTGATCTCCACCGGCACCTCGGCCTCCTCGCTCGATCCTCGTCGTCAGTGGTCAGTGGTCTGTGATCTGTGTCCTGTGTTCTGCGATCCGTGAATTCCTGATCCCGGCGCGGCGCGGCGCGCGCGGCCGTGTCCGCCCGCGCTGCCGGTACGAGCCTATGCGCCCCCCGTGCCGTCCCGCCGTGCCTCGGCCGCTCCCACCGAAGCAGCTGACCGGCGGCGCCGCTGTGAAAAGCTGAAGGTCAGGCTTCGGACGACCGGGGCCCGGCGCGGAAGGACATGAGGTGGGCCGGCGTGGGTGACGGGAAGTGGCGTACGGCGGGCAGAGCCCTGATGCGGGTGACCGCGGTCTGGGCGGTGTCCACCCTCACCATGCTCGTACTGGCCGGAGCCCTGCCCGACTTCCAGCTGGAGGCCGACGACGGTGACACCACCACCAAGACGGCCTTCACCGCCGCCTGGGGCGCGGGCGCCTTCGGCCTCCTGTCTGCCCTGGTCTGGCCCGTCCTCGTGCGGGCCCTGCTCATCGTGCCCGCGCTCGTCCTGGGCGCCCTGGTCTTCTTCCTCAACGGCTCGCTGCTGCTGGTAGCGCTGCGCCTCATCCCGGACGGGCGCGGCGACGCCAACCCGGAGACGGCGGTCGTCGTCGCCGCCGTGATGTCCGCCGTCGCCTCCGCCACCTCCACCGCCCTCGCCGTCCGCGACGACGAGGCCTACCGCAGACGGCTGTCCCGGCTCGCCGACCGGCGCCGACGGCGCGGCCGCTCCCCGGGCCCGTCGGAACCGGGCCGCGACGGACCGCCCGGCACCGTCTTCCTCCAGCTCGACGGTGTCGGCCACGACGTCCTGGTGAAGGCCGCGGCCGACGGGCTCATGCCCACCGTCGCCTACTGGCTCGACGACTCGTCCGGACACCGGCTCACCCCCTGGCGCACCGACTGGTCCAGCCAGACCGGCGCCAGCCAGCTCGCCATCCTGCACGGCAGCAACCACGACGTGCCCGCGTTCCGCTGGTACGAGAAGGAGACCCGCACCGTCATGGTCTCCAGCCGTCCCGCGAGCGCCCTCGAAATGCAGCGCCGGGCCATCGAGCGCACCCGCGACGGCGGTCTGCTCACCGTCGACGGCGCGAGCCGGGGCAACCTCTTCAGCGGCGGAGCCGGACAGCTCGCCCTGGTGCTCTCGATGGCCGCCCGGCGCGGTAAGGGCCGTCGTTCCCGCGCCGGATACTTCGCTTACTTCTCCGACCCGGCCAACGCCACCCGTACGGCCCTGTCCTTCGTCGCCGAGGTCCTCCGCGAGATTGGCGAGTCGACCCGGGCCCGCGCCCGGAAGGTCACACCGCGGATCAAGCGCGGCGGGCTCTACCCCTTCATCCGTGCCTTCGCCACCGTCGTGGAGCGCGACGTGGTCGCCGCCGCCGTCCTCGGCGACATGTTCGCCGGACGCACCGCCGTCTACGCCGACCTCGTCGCCTACGACGAGGTCGCCCACCACTCGGGGCCCCACAGCCGCGACGCCGAGAAGGTCCTCGTACGCCTCGACCGGTCCCTCGCGCTGATCGCCAAGATCGCCGACCACACCCCGCGCGCCTACCGGATCGTGCTTCTCTCCGACCACGGGCAGAGCCCCGGGGAGACGTTCGCGGGGAAGTACGGGCTCACCCTCAAGGACCTCGTCCGGGCGGGCTGCGGGCTGCCCGTGCCCCGCCGGGCCCAGCGCACCCGCAGCGCCTCCGAGGCCCGCGACGCGGTGCGAATCGCCCTGCACCGCCCCGTCGAGGGGCAGGAGGCGGAGCACCCGGCCAAGCTCTCCGACCCGATCGTGCTGGCCTCCGGCAACCTCGGGCTGATCTCCTTCCCCGACATCGAGGGCCGCGCCTCCCGCGAACAGATCGAGCGCCGCCACCCGGCGCTGCTCTCCACGCTCGCCAACCATCCGGGGATCGGGTTCCTCCTCGTCCGCACCGGGGAACACGGCTCCGTGGTGCTCGGGCCCGGCGGGGCCGAAGTACCCGTCGCCGAACTGACCGACGGTGAGGGGCCGCTCGCGGTCTTCGGCGTCGGGGCGGCCGCCGCCGTACGGCGCACCGACACCTTTCCGCACGTCGCCGACGTGATGGTCAACTCCATGTACGACCCCGCCACCGGAACCGTGCACGCCTTCGAGGAGCAGGTCGGCTCGCACGGCGGTCTCGGCGGCGAACAGTCCCGGCCGTTCCTGCTCTGGCCGCGCGCGCTGACGGACCCGCTCGACATCGTGGCCGCCGAGACCGCGGAGGGCGCGCCCGCGCCGCCGGGCGGCGGGCTGGTGGGCGCCGAGGCCGTGCACCGGGTGCTGACCCGCTGGCTCCAGGAGTCCTCCGGGCCCCAGGTCCCGGTGCGGGCCGAGGGGTTCGGCGGGGCGGGCCTGGCGGACGAGCCGTTCCCGGGCGACACCCCGGTGCCGGAAGCGCCGGGTACGACGGCCTGACCGGCGGACGGCCTTCCGACAGACCGCTTCTCCGACAGGGGCGTCGCTCTCCGGCGATTCGCTCTCCGACGAGCCGTCCGAGCCGGCAAGCTGTCCGAGCCGGCAAGCTGTCCGAGCCGACGAACCGGCGAGCCGTCCGCTGCCCGATCAGGCCGCCTGTCGTCCGATCAGGCCGACTGCCGTCGTACCAGCGTCGGCGGGAAGAGCACGGAGGGTGAGGGGCCGCGCGGTTCGCCGATCTGCTTCAGGAGCAGCCGGGCCATCTCCGCGGCCATCTCCTCCACCGGCTGCCGCACCGTGGTCAGGGGCGGGTCGCAGGCGGCCGCCGCGCTGCTGTCGTCGAAGCCGACCACCGCCACGTCGGACGGCACGTCGCGCCCGGCCCGGAGCAGGACCGGGAGCGCGCCCAGGGCCATCAGGTCGGAGGCGATGAACACCCCGTCGAGGTCGGGGCGGTCCGCCAGCAGCCGCCGCATCGCCGCGGCCCCGCCCAGATGCGTGAAGTCCCCCTCGGCACAGGCCACGTCCTCGATGCCGTGGGCGGCGACGGCCTCCAGGAAACCGGTCAGCCGCACCTGCCCGGCCGGCATGTCCTGGGGGCCCGAGACGGTGCCGATGCGGCGTCGCCCCAGCGCGGCCAGGTGGTCGGCCGCCAGCCGCGCCCCGGCGTGCTGGTCCACCTCCACATAGGCCAGCGGGGACGGACGGTGGGGACGGCCCGCGAGGACGGCGGGCATCCTGGTGTCCTGGAGGAGCCCGGGAAGCGGGTCGTCGGCGTGCGTGGTGATCAGCACGACCCCGTCTACATGGCCGTGGCGCAGATAGGAGAGCAACTGGCCCCGGGACGCCTCGTCGTCGGCCAGCATGACGACCATCTGGATGCCCGCGGGGCGCAGCACCTCCAGCAGCCCGCTGACGACCCGCCCGAAGTACGGGTCCGAGAACATCCGGCCGACGAACGGCTCGGACATCGGCCGCCGTTCCCGCTCCGAGACCACCAGGGCCACGGAGTCGGTGCGCCGCGTCACCAGCGAGCGGGCGGCGCGGTTGGGCACGTAACCGGTGGTCGCCACCGCCTCCTCGACCACGGTGCGCAGGGCGGGGTCCACCGTGGTCGCCCCGTTGATCACCCGGGAGACCGTCGCCCGTGACACACCGGCCACGGCCGCCACGTCCTCCAAGGTCGCGGGGCGTACGGGCTGCGGCACTTCGGCTGTCATGCAGCCCTTTATACCCGGGGGCCGGCCGCCCTGTTCAGCCGAGGGCCCGCACCGCGCCCGGCAGCCGTTCCGGCTCGGCGAGGAAGGTCTCGCGCGCCGTCACGAGGGGCCTGGCCCCCGGCGCCGGGGGCGTTGTCAGTGGTGGGCGGAAGAATGGTGGCCATGACGAACTCAGCTGCTGTGCTCGCCGATGCCGCCGCCTATGCCGCCGCGGTGGAAGAGGCCTCCCTCGCCGCCGCCGCGTACTACGCCACGGGCGAGAGCGCGCTGGACGACGACGCCTACGACCGGCTGGCGCGCGGAATAGCCGCGTACGAGGCGGACCACCCGGAGGAGGTGCTCGCCGACTCGCCGACGGGCAAGGTCGCGGGCGGGGCCGCCGTCGGCGACGTGCCGCACACGGTGCCCATGCTCTCGCTGGACAACGTGTTCTCCGCGGAGCAGTTCGTGACCTGGACCGCGTCGCTGGAGCGGCGGATCGGCAGGCCGGTGACCGCGTGGAGCGTGGAGCCCAAGCTCGACGGCCTGGCGGTCGCCGCGCGCTACCGGGACGGCCGGTTCGAGCGCCTCATCACCCGGGGCGACGGCACGGCCGGCGAGGACGTCTCGCACGCGGCCGGCGCCGTCGTCGGCCTGCCGGAGCGGCTGGCCGCCCCGGTCACCATTGAGGTGCGCGGCGAGATCCTCATGACGAACGAGCAGTTCGAACAGGGCAACGCGATCCGTACGGAACACGGCGGCGCCCCCTTCGCCAACCCGCGCAACGGGGCCGCGGGCACCCTGCGCGCCAAGGACCGCGCCTACCGGGTGGAGACGACCTTCTTCGCCTACGGCGCGCTGCCGCTGCCCGATTCCGGGGAGGTCGCCGCGACCCTCGCCGAACTGCCCCACAGCGAGACCCTGGCGTACGTCGCCGATCTCGGCGTGCACACGGCCGCGGGCACCGACGTCGCGCCGCTCCGGGCCACCACGGTCGAGGAGGTCCAGGCTCGGGTGGACGCGATAGGCGCCCTGCGCGCCTCGCTGCCGTTCGGCATCGACGGGATCGTGATCAAGGCCGATCTGGCGGACGACCAGCGCGAGGCCGGCTCCGGCACCCGCGCGCCCCGCTGGGCCATCGCCTACAAGCTGCCCGCCGTGGAGAAGATCACCCGCCTGCTGGCCGTCGAGTGGAACGTCGGGCGCACGGGCATCATCGCGCCGCGCGCCGTCCTGGAGCCCGTGGAGATCGACGGCTCCACCGTCGGTTACGCCACCCTGCACAACCCGGCCGACATCACCCGCCGCGACCTGCGGCTGGGGGACCAGGTCATGGTCTACAAGGCCGGCGACATCATCCCGCGCATCGAGGCGCCCGTGGTGCACCTGCGCACCGGCGACGAGACGCCCATCGCCTTCCCCGAGTGCTGCCCGCAGTGCGGCTCCGACATCGACACGAGCGAGCAGCGCTGGCGCTGCACCCGGGGCCGTGACTGCCGTCTGGTCGCCTCCGTCTCGTATGCGGCGGGGCGCGATCAGCTCGATATCGAGGGCCTCGGCTCCACACGTGTCGTCCAGCTCGTCGACGCGGGCCTCGTCACGGACTTCGCGGACCTGTTCACCCTGGAGCGGGAGCAGTTGCTCGCCCTCGACCGGATGGGCGAGACCTCCACGGACAACCTCCTGGCGGCCATCGAAACCGCCCGGAGCAGGCCGCTGTCCCGGGTCTTCTGCGCCTTGGGCGTACGGGGCACGGGGCGCTCCATGTCGCGTCGCATCGCACGCTATTTCGCCACGATGGACCGGATCGTCGCCGCCGACGCGGAGACGCTCCAGCGGGTCGACGGCATCGGCAAGGAGAAGGCGGCCGCGGTGGTCGCCGAGCTGGTGGAGCTTGCGCCGCTGATCGACAAGCTCGTCGCGGCCGGGGTGTCCATGACGGAGCCGGGGGCCACCCCGCCCCCGGAGCCGGGGACGGAGGAGGAGGCCGCGGCGACAGGCGGGGACGCGGAGGCCGGTGGCGACACCGAAACAGGCTCCGCTCTGCCCCTGGCAGGGATGACCGTAGTGGTCACGGGTGCGATGTCCGGAGCGCTGGAGAAGCTGTCGCGCAACCAGATGAACGAGCTGATCGAGCGGGCCGGCGGCAAGTCGTCCTCCAGCGTCTCCAAGCGCACGAGTCTGCTGGTGGCCGGGGAGAAGGCCGGATCCAAGCGGACCAAGGCGGAGGACCTGGGGGTCCGGATCGCGGTGCCGGAGGAGTTCGCGGAGCTGGTCGGCGCCTTCCTGGCGGCGGGGGAGGAGGTCTGAGCCCGTCGGCTGCGGTGCGCGCCGCGCTGGTGCGCCTGTGAATCAGTGAGGAAGTGGCGTTCCACCACCCCGTATTGCATAGTGAGGGCTCGGTCGTGCCTCGCTATCAGTGGGGCCGACGGGTGCGTGGGCGGCTGCGATGGGCGGCCGGGGGTGAGGGACGATGCGTTCTGTGCACGACGGACAGCGACCGGGTCGCGCCGTCCCGCCGTCGTCCGAGGACGCCGGTCCGGGCCGGAGGCCTCCCGTCCCCGGCGGACCTGGAGCACCCGACGGGCCTCACGTACTTCACGGATCTCACGTACTTCACGGATCTCACGTACTTCACGGGCCTCACGTACTTCACGGGCCTCACGTACTTCACGGGCTCCACGCACCTGACCGGGTGGAACCTGCCCCGGCCGTCCCTGCCCCGACCGCTGTACTCCCGATCACTCCGGTCCCGGCCGTTCGCGGCCCGCTCACTTCCGCGCCCGGCGAGTGGCGAGGGCCGCTCCGCCCGGGTGCGGGCCCATGGGGGAAGGGCCCCGGACCGCTTCGTGACGGGAGCGGTGCCGGGGCGTTCGGGGCGGGGCGATCCCACGGGGGGCACCGGGCACGCCACCAGCAGCTGCGCGCCCCGGGCGCCCAGGGCGCACCGGGCGTTCCCCCGGCCGCCCGGGGACTGGCCCTGGACCTGGGCAGCTCCCGCACCCGGGCCTGGGTGCCCGGCCGGGGCCTGCTTCTCGACGCGTTTCCCGGCTCCGGCTCCCACGGGGGCGACGAGCGGCCGGTCCGGCGTGGTCGCATCGTCGACCCCGAGTCCTGCGGCCGGCTGCTCGGCCGCATCGCCGACGTGGCCCTGGGGCCCGACCGCAGCGACAGTGTGATCGTTCTCAGCCACCCCGTGCTCGCCGGGGCCGAACACCGCACCGCCGCGCGCGCACTGCTCGCCGGGCTCGGGACGTCGCGCGTCCTGGTCCTCAGCAGCGCCCGGGCCGCCGCCGCGTACGCCGGACCGAGGGAGACGGGCCCCCTTCTCGTCGTCGACATGGGAGCCGAGCTGACCGAGGTCACGCTCCTCGTCAACGGCCTGGTGGCCGACGCCCGGCAGGCCGAGAGCGGACTCGACGACCTCGACCGCGTCGATCCGGCGAAGCTGCCGGCCGTCCTCGTCCGCACGGTGCTCGACATGATCACGTCCATGTGGCGATACGACCGGCACGGCGCGGTCCGCGGAGCCCTGCGCAAGGGCCCCGTGCTCGCGGGCGGCGGCGCGCTGCGAGCCGACGTCACCGACCGCATCGCCCGCTGCCTCGGCACCCGGGTGCGCCTGGCCGACGACCCGTCGACCACGGTCGTCCGCGGCGCCGGACAGATCCTCAGCTCCGTGCTCCGCCATCCGACGGTGTCGCCCGAGCGACTCGGCCGACCGAGGTGACGCCGCACCCGGGACCGTCCCGGCCGAACGCGTCCCAGGTGCGGTCCCTGCTGGCCACGCTGCTCCTCACCGTCCTCACCCTGGTCGGCGGCGCCGCCTCGGCCACCGCGCTCGCCCCACCGACCTCCCGGAGCCTCGCGCCCGTCGTCGCCGCCGTCACCGCCGCCTCGGCCCCCACCGCACCGCAGCCCCACCACGCCGGGCACGACTCCCGGCACCGCGTCGGGCACCTCGGCGGATCCGACCGCTGGGGGCCGGGCCGCGGGAGCGGGGTCGTGGCCGAGGCGTACACGGGTGCGGGAGCCGGTGCGGTGGCGCAGGCCGGGCACGAGCAGCCCAGGGCGGCGGCCGATCCGGCGCAGGCCCCCCGGGCGGGCACCGGCCGGGCGTACCTGCTTCTTCACGCGCCACCGCCGCCGCACGACGCGCTGACGCCCGCCCCACCGGGGGCGGCCGAGCCGCGCGCCGGCGTACAGCACGTCGTCGCGGATTCCTCCGACGTACCCGGCGGCCGCAGAGGCGCGCTCCCCGACGTCCGGGGACCTCCGGGCAGGACCACCGGTCCCACGACCGGCCATCCGTCCTGTTCTGCCGATCCGGCGCCGCGTCCTCACTGAGGTGAGGGCGCTCGGCGCCCCACCGGAGGATTTCCATGACTCGCGCCACCGTGGTGCGAGCGGTTCTGGCTGTCGCCGTGCTGCTCGTCTCCGTCTACATCAGCCTGACCATGTCGCCCAGACTCGGCCTCGATCTCCAGGGCGGCACCCGTATCGTGCTCCAGGCCCGGGACACCGCCACCGTCGAGGCGGACCGGGAGACCACCGACCGCACTCTGGAGGTGCTGCGGCAGCGCATCGACTCGCTGGGCGTCTCCGAGCCGACCCTGACCCGGTCCGGCGAGGACCGGATCATCGTCGAACTGCCCGACGTCCAGGATCCGCGCCAGGCCGCCGAAGTAATCGGCCGGACGGCCCAGCTCACCTTCCACGCGGTCGAGGGTCCGGCGGCCGAGGAACCGGACGAGAAGCCCTCGGGCTCCGACCCCACCGCCGACCCGAGTCCCACCGCCGACCCCGGTTCCACCGCCGACCCCGGTTCCACCACCGACCCCGACGGGCTGACCCTCTCCGACGAGCAGGGCCGCGCCCTCGCCCTCGGCCCCGCCCGGCTCTCCGGCGCGGGCGTCGAGGACGCCACCGCGGGCTTCGACGCGCAGGGCGGTGCCGGCTGGAGCGTCTCGCTCGAATTCCGCAAGGACGCCGGTCAGGACTGGAAGCGGCTGACCGGCGAGGCCGCCTGCCATCCCGCCGGGGACGACCGCCGGAGGGTCGCCATTGTCCTCGACGAGAAGGTCATCTCCTCGCCGCAGGTCGACCCCTCGGTCGGCTGCCGGGCCGGACTGCCGTCCGGGGCCACCCAGATCACCGGCTCGTTCAGCGCGGACGAGGCGCGTGACCTGGCGCTGCTCATCAAGGGCGGGGCGCTGCCCGTGCCCGTCGAGATCGTCGAGCAGCGGACCGTCGGCCCGACACTCGGCGCGGCGGCCATCGACGCGAGCGCCCGGGCGGCGCTCATCGGCGCAGCCGCCACCGCACTCTTCATCACGTTCGTCTACCGACTCTTCGGCGCGCTCGCCGCCGTGGCGCTGGGCGCGTACGGGGTGATCTCCTACGCCGCGCTCGTCGCTCTCGGTGTCACGTTGACGCTCCCCGGGCTCGCCGGTTTCGTCCTCGCGATCGGGATGGCGGTCGACGCGAACGTCCTGGTCTTCGAACGGGCCAGGGAGGAGTGCGCCGATCGGCCGAAACGCTCCCTGCGCTCCGCGCTGACCACCGGATTCACGAAGGCGTGGAGCGCGGTCGCCGACTCCAACGCGACCACGCTGATCGCGGCCGGACTGCTCTTCTTCCTGGGCTCGGGTCCCGTCAAGGGCTTCGGGGTCACCCTCGCCATCGGGGTCATCGCCTCGATGTTCTCCGCGCTGGTCATCGCCCGCGCGCTCACCGAGATCGCCGCGAACTTCAGCTTCGTCGGCGACTACCGGAGCGTCAACGGCATCGCGCGCCCCGGCGCCGTGCGGACCTGGCTGGTCCGCAAGGACCCGAAGCTCTTCCGGAAGCCGGTCCGCTGGCTCGTCGTCTCGGCGGCCCTGGTCGCCGTCGCGGTGGCCGGGATCGTGGTGCGCGGCGTCGATCTGGGCGTGGAGTTCACCGGGGGGCGGCTGGTGGAGTACTCCACCAGCCAGGTAGGCGCCTTGCCAAGGGGCACAACGTAACGATTTAAG
>NZ_JBEZYG010000031.1:0-101657 GCF_040638385.1 Streptomyces sp. NPDC026589 | reverse complement strand
AACGCTCGGCTGGGAAACCCCAGCCGAGCGCCTGCATAAACTACTCGCGGCCTGACCAACACGACCACGTGTTGCGACGATCCCTAGAAACCGCCTCGTGCCTGCGGGCCGTTCCGCGTTCCGTGCGCCCCGGGGCGTTGGCAGCCGGGCGGGAGGGCCGCGTAGGGTCGGCCGGGTGCTCGATACGACGCCCCTGATCCTGGCCGTGGACCGATTCGCCGACCGGCTGCGCTCGGCCCCGCAGAGCCGCCTCCAGCGCGGTGCGGCCGCCGAGGCGCTGGCCGCGGCCCGCGAACTCGCCGCCCGGGCCCAGCGCCTGGAGAACCCGGACGCCGAGCCGCGTGAGCTGCCGGACGCCGGGATGTTCGCCGTGGGCGACCAGCTCGCCGTGGCCGGGCGGGACCTGGCCGTGGCACTGGAAACGGCCCCGTCCCGGGAGCTGGACGAGGCCGTGCGGTATGTCGGGGAAGCGGCGGCGCGGGCGTTCGCGTGATGCGTGTGCGGGGCCCGCGCCCGGCGGTCAGAGCGAGGCGATGACGCGGTCGGCGAGGATGTACACGTTGTCCTCGCCGCAGGAGAAGGTCAGCGCGTAGGCGCCCGAGACTCCCGAACCGCCCAGCAGTACCGGCTGCCGGCCCGCCCGCAGGGCGTCGGCGAGGCGCTCGGCGGTCTCTCGGTGACCGGGGGTCATGCAGAGCGTGGTGCCGTCGGCGAAGACGTACACGTCGAGCGTGCCCAGTGGGCCGGGCCGCACGTCGGTCAGCTCGGTCGCCGTGTCGGCCAGCTCCTCCAGCCGGTTCACGGTGCGCTCGTGGTCGGTGACCACAGGTGTCTGTACGGGGATGAAGTCCGGGTGCGAGGGGTGGCGGCGGCGGGCGGCGGCCAGCTCGGGGGAGTCCTCGGGGAACTCCGCGATCTCCGGGAGGTCGGTCAGCTCGCCGATCTCGTGCTCCGCGAGGGTCCGCTCGCTCAGCTCCGCGAGCTCCTCCATCGCCTCGGCCGCTTCGAGGTCCATCGACTCCAGGCCGGCGAAGTCGGCCTGCCGGGGCAGGTAGTACGGGGCGTCGTCGCCGAGGCCGGACAGGCCGCCCAGCAGGGACGGGGCGTCGGCGGCGTCACGGGCTTCCTGGGCGGCCCAGAAGGCGCGCGCCTCGGCCAGCTCGCGCTCGCGCTCCTCGGCGAGCGCTTCGGCGACGGCCGCGCGTATCTCCTCGGCGGGGGTGGCCGTACCGCGGCTCTGTGGAGGCACGGAAGCATGGAGGGCGTGACCGGCGGCCAGCTCCGTGCGCAGCGCCGCGACCTGCTTGCGCAGCCCGTGAGCGGCGTGCAGTGCGGCGGCGCCGACGGCCGTGGCAGCGGCGGTGGTCAGCAACAGGGCAAATGACATGGCGCTCACTGACATACTCCCGGTTTCTATCGATACCCCCGACTTCCTACATCAGCTTGGCCTGTACCGGTACGTGCTGTCAGTGCATTACGTCACGAAATGGACAGGTCTTTCGGTCCGATGTTTAGCCCCATACCGGCGCTGACCTGCGGAAACGACTCTCCCCCGGGACGCACATCACATCCTGGGGGAGATTCGGTCACGGTCGGGGCTCGGTGGGGTTAACCCAGCCGCTCGTGCTGGTGGTCGCGCTGAGCTTCGCCTCCGCTGCGGGCAGGTGCCGCACGCGTACCTCGCGCGACCCCTACCCTCCGCTGCGGCTCAGCTCAGCCGCTCGATCACCATCGCCATGCCCTGGCCGCCGCCCACGCACATCGTCTCCAGGCCCCACTGCTTGTCGTGGAACTGGAGGCTGTTGATCAGCGTGCCGGTGATGCGGGCGCCGGTCATGCCGAAGGGGTGGCCGACGGCGATCGCGCCGCCGTTGACGTTGACCTTGTCCAGCGGCAGGCCGAGGTCCCGGTAGGAGGGGATGACCTGGGCGGCGAACGCCTCGTTGATCTCGGCGAGGTCGATGTCGTCGATGGTCAGGCCGGCCCGCTTCAGCGCCTGCTTGCTGGCCTCGACCGGGCCGTACCCCATGATCTCGGGGGAGAGGCCGGAAACGCCGGTGGAGACGATCCGGGCCAGCGGGGTCAGGCCCAGCTCGCGTGCCTTGGTGTCGGACATGATCACCAGGGCCGCGGCGCCGTCGTTGAGCGGGCAGCAGTTGCCCGCGGTGACCAGTCCGTCGGGGCGGAAGACCGGCTTCAGGCCCTGCACACCCTCCATGGTGACGCCCGCGCGGGGGCCGTCGTCCTTGGCGACCACGGTGCCGTCGGGGGTGGTGACCGGGGTGATCTCCCGCTCCCAGAAGCCGTTCTTCAGGGCTTCCTCGGCGAGGTTCTGCGACCGTACGCCGAACTCGTCCATCTCCTGGCGGGTGACGCCCTTGGACCGGGCCAGGTTCTCCGCCGTCTGTCCCATCGAGATGTACGCGTCCGGCACGAGGCCGTCCTCGCGCGGGTCGTGCCAGCTCGCGCCGGACTCCTCGGTGCGGGCGGCGGTGCGGGCCTCGGCGTCGGCGAACAGCGGGTTGTGCGTGTCCGGGAGGCTGTCGGAGTTGCCCTTGGCGAAGCGGGACACCATCTCGACGCCGGCCGAGATGAAGACGTCGCCCTCGCCCGCCTTGATCGCGTGCAGCGCCATGCGGCTGGTCTGCAACGAGGAGGAGCAGTAGCGGGTGACCGTACAGCCGGGAAGGTGGTCCATCCCCATCTGCACGGCGATGATGCGGCCGAGGTTGTTGCCCTGCTCGCCGCCGGGCAGACCGCAGCCCAGCATCAGGTCGTCGATGTCCTTCGGGTCCAGCTCCGGGACCTTGGCCAGCGCGGTCTGGATGATCGTGGCGGTCAGGTCGTCCGAGCGCAGGTCCTTGAGGGACCCCTTGAAGGCGCGGCCGATCGGCGAACGGGCGGCAGAGACGATCACGGCTTCGGGCATCACGCGGCTCCAAGGGGGCTGGAAGGCTGTGTGGGCGGACGGAACTCCTCTGGAAGTTACCCGGACGTATCGTCGGGGTCACCCGGCAGGCCGTGTGATGCGGGACTCTTTTCTAAGCGCTTGCTCAGGATGTCCTGCCGCTTGTCCTGCCGAACTCCCGCCGGGTGGCGACGACCCCCTACGTGTGCCTGTGGGCGGCGTCCGGGTGCGGGTGCGGAGCGGGTTCCGTGGAGGCGGGCAGACGCCGCCGCCGGCGGTGCTTGAGGAGGGCCCAGGGAGCGCGCGCCCCCGTGACCTCCGTACCGGCCTCCCGGGCCGCCTGGGACGCGGCCTTCGCCACCGGGAGGATGTCCTCGCGGCGTGCGCCGTCCAGCCGGTCGGTCTCCGGCCACAGGCCCAGCGCCGCGCACAGCGTGGGCAGCACCGCCATGGCCGCCGTGGCGTAGCCCTCGGCGGAAGGGTGGTAGTTGTCCGGGCCGAACAGCTCGCGCGGGTTCGCCGCGAACTCCGGGCCCAGCAGATCGCCCAGCGACACCGTGCGCCCGCCCTGCTCCACCGCGCCGATGGTCTGCGCGGCCGCCAGCTGCCGGCTCACCCGTCGGGCCACCCAGCGCAACGGCTGGTAGACCGGCTCGATCGTGCCCAGGTCCGGGCAGGTCCCGACGACCACCTCCGCCCCCGCCGTCCGCAGCCTGCGCACCGCCGTCGTCAGACAGCGCACCGACTGGGTCGCGGGCATCCGGTGCGTGACGTCGTTCGCCCCGATCATGATCACGCAGACGTCCGGGACGCGTGCCGGGTCCGCCAGCAGCAGCGACACCTGCCGCTCCAGGTCGTCCGACCTGGCCCCCGGCAGGGCCACGTTCCGCAGGTCCACCGGCCGCTCGGCCACCGCCGCGAGCCCCGAGGCCAGCAGCGCGCCCGGGGTCTGCCCGGCCCGCCGCACGCCCTGGCCCGCGGCCGTCGAGTCCCCGAGCATCCCGAGCCGCATCGCGTCGTTCGGCCCGGCGAACGCCACTCCGTACCGCCCGTCCGCGCTCGGCGGGACCGGCGCGGCCCCGCTGCCCACCTGCCTCTTCGCGAGCTGGACCTCCGCCAGGAACACGCCCACGGCCGCCGCACCGATCAACCCGATGCTGCCACCGCCGTAGGCCGCGCCCGCCGCGATCCGCCGTGCCACCCTTGCTCTCGACACAGTCCGGTCCACCTCCTCCTCGCCGTACAGCCGTACACGTACCTACTTGCCCCGCTGGGGGCTCGGTGTACTCCTTCCCGTACGCGGAGTGCGTCCCGTACGCATACTCTGGGCCGGACCATCTCGGAGATCCCGGAGTACACGGTGCAATTCCACGATTCGATGATCAGTCTTGTCGGCAACACCCCGCTGGTGAGGCTGCGCAACGTCACGGCAGGCATCCAGGCGACGGTCCTGGCCAAGGTCGAGTACTTCAACCCCGGCGGGTCGGTGAAGGACCGCATCGCGCTGCGCATGATCGAGGCGGCCGAGCGGAGCGGGGAGCTGAAGCCCGGCGGCACGATCGTCGAGCCGACCAGCGGCAACACGGGCGTCGGCCTCGCCATCGTCGCCCAGCAGAAGGGCTACAAGTGCATCTTCGTCTGCCCGGACAAGGTGTCCACGGACAAGATCAACGTGCTGCGCGCGTACGGCGCGGAGGTCGTCGTCTGCCCCACCGCCGTTGACCCCGAGCACCCGGACTCGTACTACAACGTCTCCGACCGGCTGGTCACCGAGACGCCGGGCGCCTGGAAGCCCGACCAGTACTCCAACCCGAACAACCCGCGCTCGCACTACGAGACCACCGGTCCCGAGCTGTGGGAGCAGACGGAGGGGAAGATCACCCACTTCGTCGCGGGCGTCGGCACCGGCGGCACGATCAGCGGCACCGGGCGCTACCTCAAGGAGGTCAGCGAGGGCGCGGTCCAGGTCATCGGCGCGGACCCGGAGGGCTCGGTCTACTCCGGCGGCTCCGGGCGGCCGTATCTGGTCGAGGGCGTCGGCGAGGACTTCTGGCCCAGCGCGTACGACCGCACCGTCACCGACGAGATCGTCGCGGTGTCCGACAAGGACTCCTTCCAGATGACGCGGCGGCTCGCCAAGGAGGAGGGGCTGCTCGTCGGCGGCTCCTGCGGCATGGCGGTCGTCGGGGCCCTGGAGGTCGCCAGGCGGCTCGGCCCCGAGGACGTCGTCGTGGTGCTGCTCCCCGACAGCGGGCGCGGCTACCTGAGCAAAATTTTCAACGACGAGTGGATGGCCGACTACGGCTTCCTGGAGAACACCGGCACCTCCGCCAACGTCGGCGCGGTCCTGGACTTCAAGGAGGGCCCGATGCCCTCCCTGGTCCACATGCACCCGGAGGAGACGGTCGGCGAGGCCATCGAGGTGCTCCGCGAGTACGGCGTCTCCCAGATGCCGATCGTGAAACCGGGCGCCGGTCACCCGGACGTGATGGCCGCCGAGGTCATCGGATCGGTCGTGGAGCGGCAGCTGCTGGACGCGCTGTTCACCCAGCGCGCCTCGCTGGCCGACCCGCTGGAGAAGCACATGTCGGCCCCGCTGCCGCAGGTCGGCTCCGGCGAACCGGTCGAGGACCTGATGGCCGTGCTCAGTGGCGCGGACGGCGCCGACGCGGCGATCGTGCTCGTCGAGGGCAAGCCCAAGGGCGTCGTGAGCAGGCAGGACCTGCTGGCGTTCCTCGCCAAGGACGCGGGCACGGCGAGGGCCTGACGGGCCGGAAGCACGGACCGGGCCGCGGCACCTGACGGTCCTGCGGTGGCCCTGCCGCGGGCCTTCGCGGAAGCGGCGGGCCTTCGCTGGAGCGGCGGGCCTCCGCGGAAGGGGCGGGCCTTCGCGGAAGGGGCGGGCCTTCGCGAAAACGGTACGAGCGCGTCACGTCCGCGCAGCACCCGCTTAACACGGCTCCGGCACATTGGTGGGTGTCGGCAGGGAAACCCGCCGGCCCCCAGAACGGCGACACCGGACTACGGAGCGGCTCCCGGACCTCCACCGTCGCCCGGACGCGGGCAACCGGCCCTGACCCGGACCGCGTCCCTCGCGGGGACCGCCGTCGTCCCGCCCTCCGGGTGACCGGGGGTGCGGCGGTCCCCGCGACAGACTTCGCAGACCCCGCAGACGACAGTGCGGCCGGACTCCCCGTGGGCCCGGCCGCGCTGTCATGCCCGGGCCTCGGCCAGGCTCCTGGAGGCTCGCGCCCGTCGTGGGTGATCGTGGCGGCGCTCAGTCCCTCCAGTCGGACGGCGCGCGTTCCTCCCGGCGGCGGAACAGGCCGCCGCCCCGCGCCGCCTGGAACGCGTTGACGCCGACGATGCCGAGCCAGGCCACGACCAGCCCCTCGATCCCGGCGTTCGCGACGCCGATCGCGGACAGCGGAATGGCCAGGATCAGCGAGACGATCCCCAGACCGTGCCGCTCCCCGAAGCTCCACGGCTCCGCCGGACGCGCCCCCCGGGCGACGGACATCTGCTGTTCGGCGAGCTGACGGCGGACCCGGCGGTCGAGCGTGGTGTCGAGCCGCTGCTCGACCTTCTCCAGGAACGAGTCGATGAGCGCGGTCTCGTACTCCGCGCCCAGCTCGCCGCGGGCCTGGAGGGTGGCGGCGAGCTCCTTCTTGAGCTCGTGGTCACGGGCTTCCATGCCTCCGACGGTACGGAGGCCGAGGCGCGGTGACAGTGGGGCTAACCCCCGAGTTTCGTGGGGCTAACCCCCCTCCGAGTCCTACCGTCCCACGCGGCTTCGACTCCGGCCGGTGGCCTACGCTGGAGCACTGCCTCAAGGCGAAAGGCCGGCGAGAGCGCTGACAGGGATGAAAGGCGACTCCATGCCGCAGGACGACTCCATGCCGCAGGACGGCCTCGTTCCCCCCGGTCCGGACGAGGAATCCGCCTGCCGGGTGTGCGGACACGACGACGGCGACCTCTTCTGGGAAGACGGATGGCCCACAGCGCTCATCTGCGTGTGCTGCGGAAACGAGTCGGATGTGTCCGACACCAGTCTCATGGGGGTCCGGAACTACCGCGGCTACTGGACAGGGAGCGGTGCGGCATGGCACTCCCCCTCCCTCAAGCCCCAGGGCTGGGGCCTCCTTGAGCAACTGGCCCGCATCCCAGCGGAATGGCGTTAGTCCGGGCTTCGGCTCTCGAACCGGAACACCCCTCCCCGCCCGCCCCCACCGCACTGCATATGGACATACAACGACCTTCCTGGCTGAATAGAACGGTCGGCGCCGGTCGTGGCGCGACGGATCCAGCAAGGGGACAGGCATGAGTGGGAGCAGCCCCGCCGCACGGTTGCAGCGGCTCTTCGAGGGCCACCGGCTCACGCCCACCCAGCGGCGCATCGCGCACTGCATGGTCCGCCGGGCCGCCGACGCGCCGTTCCTCTCCAGCGTCGAGCTGGCCGAACTGGCCGGGGTCAGCCAGCCCTCCGTCACCCGCTTCGCCGTCGCCCTCGGCTTCGACGGCTATCCGGCGCTGCGCAGGCACCTGCGCGAGGTCGCGCCCGCCGACGGGGAGCAGGACGACCCGGGGGAGACGTACAACGAGTACCAGCAGGCGGTCCGCGCCGAGATCGAGAACCTCCAGCACCTCTGTGACGTGCTCGCCGACCCCGCGCCCGTCGAGCGGGCCGGGCGGCTGCTCGCCGGCTCCCGGCCGTTGCCGGTGCTGGGGCTGCGCGCCGCCTCCTCGCAGGCGCGCGGCTTCGGCTACTTCGCCGCCAAGGTGCACCCCGACGTCCGGGTCCTCGACGAGGGCGGCAGCATGCTGCCCGACCGGATCGACTCCGCCCGTCGGGCCGGGGCCACCGTCCTGATGTGCTTCGCGCTGCCGCGCCACTCCAAGGAGAGCGTGGACGCGCTCGCGTACGCCCGGGACCAGGGGCTGACCGTGGTGACGGTCGCCGACTCCGCCTTCGCGCCCGTCGCCAAGCACAGCGATCTGCTGCTCCCGGCGGCGATCGGCTCCGGGCTCTCCTTCGACACCGTCTGCGCGCCGATGCTCCTCGGCCGGGTGCTGCTGGAGGCGATGTGCGACGGACTTCCCGACGCCCAGGCCCGGTTGGAGGAGTTCGACGCCCGGGCGGCGGCCCGCGGTCTGTTCGTGGAGTGAGGGCCCGCGCCAGGCTTCGCGGATTTCTCAGGCATCGCTCATCTGCGGCGGTTAATCTCCGCGCCCAGAAGCACCGCGGCATCGGCGGTGCGCGGGATCATGGATCGCGGGAACCGGGGACGCGGGTTCGCGGCATCGCGGCGTCGTGGAGCGAGAGGGGTACGGACGTGGGGCGCGGAGGGCAGTCGCTGGCGAGAGTGGCCGTGGCCGTACGGGCAGGGTCGGCGCCACTGTGGTGGGCGGGCCTGGTGGCCGCGGCGGCGGGGGCGTTCGTCCCGGGTCTGACCGGGCGTCGGATCGGGCTGCTGGCCGGGGCGGCGCTCTTCATCGTCACCGCGGCCGTCGTGGCCCTGGCGCGTGGGAAGCGGTACGCGGAACTGGCCCGGAGCGCCTCCCGCGCCGGGCGGGGCGACTTCCTCCAGGACCGGGCCGTGACCGTACGGATGTGGCGGCGCGGGCGCAGGTGGTGGCTGCTGGGGGCGTTCGTCGTCGCGGTGGCGTCCTCGTTCGCGCTGCCGGGGACCGGCGGGCTGCTGCTCGCCGGGGCGGGTGCGGGCCTGTGGCTGAAGGCCGTGCGCATCGGACAGCGGGAGCGCCGTGACGACGTCCTGTACTGGGTGCGCACCGACTGGACCGGGCACGGGGGGCCGGTGGGCAAGCGGGTGAAGGCGTACCGGACGACGGGGCCGGAGGCGGGGGACGCCGCGCCGGGCGGGGCGCGGCGTCGCCGCCGGTGAGGTCGGACCTCTCAGGGCCGAACCGAAGACCTCGCAGAGGCCGGACCGTGCCGGGGGCAGACCTTCAGCCTGACCTCGCAGGGGTCGGGCCGTGCCCGCGTCAGACCTCCAGGCCCGCCTCGATCTTCTTCAGCTGGTGGCGGGCCATCGCCAGGTTCGCCCGGCTCGCGTCCAGCACCAGGTACAGGAACAGACCGTTGTTGCCACGGGTCTTGAGCAGCCGGATCAGGTGGTACTGGGTGCCGAGCGTGATCAGGATGTCCTCGATCTCGTCCTTGATGCCCAGGTGCTCCATGGTGCGGAGCTTGGCGCGGACCACGTCGGTGTTGCCCGCGGCGGCGACCTCCAGGTTGAAGTCCTTGCCGCCGCCGAGCGTGCCAAGGGCCATCCCGCTCGTGTAGTCGACGAGGGCGACACCCGTGGCGCCCTCGATCGAGCTCATCGCTTCCTTCAGTGTCGCTTCGGTGTTCGCCATGGAGGCTCGTTTCCTTTCCCTGGCCGGTCGTGGTGACCGGGTCCGTTTCTGTGGTGGCTGCTGTGCGGGCCGGTGCGCGGGCTTCTGCGTGATGGCGTGAGTCCCGGTGGTGGTGGTGACGCTGCGGGCGGGGGGATCGGGCCGCCTACGTGGGGCGTTGCGGCAGGGTGCGGCCGGGCGCGGTGGCGGGGCGCGGGGGTGCGGCGGTGACGGGACGCTCCGTGCGTGGCAGCGCGGCGTCGACGAGTTCGCCGATACGGGCGCCCGCGCGGCGGCCCTCCAGATGGAGCCGGCCGACGTTGATGCGGTCCTCGGCCAGCAGGGTCAGGACGGCGGAGGAGCCTGCGGCGTAGGTGGCGATGTAGCCGCTGTCGCCGCGGACGAGCAGTTCGCGGAAGCCGCCCCGGCCGGTGGCGTCGGTCATCCGGATGGAGACGCCGAGGGCGGCCGCGGTGAGGGCGGCGACGCCCTCCGCCTCGACGCCCGGGGTGTCGTGGGCCAGGACGAGACCGTCGGTGGAGGCGGCCAGCGCCCCGGAGAGCAGCGGGACCCGGGCGCGTAACCGCTGGAGCTCGACGAGGACATCACGCACTTCGGCCTCGGGCACCATCAGCTGTCTCCTCCCGGCACGCTGTCTGAGCGCGCGTATCACAGGGCCTCCAATGCGTCTCGGAGCCGGCGCAACAGGGCGATGTCGGGGTCGGCCGTCACCTCGGGGAGCGCGATCCGGTCGTATGGGGACGAGGCCGGCAGGGGCTGGACGCGGACCGCCTCCACCAGGCCGGCCGCCGCGAGGCGCCGCAGGTCGACCAGGATGTGGAACGCCGAGCGGCCCAGCGCCCGCGCGATGTCCGAGGCGGTACGGACCCCGTCGGCCAGCTCCAGGAGGCGGCGCTGCCGGGCCGGGAGCGGGGCGTCGGACGGATGCGCCGCTGTCCGCAGCAGTGGCGCGCCGTCGCAGGCGGGGTCGGGCCAGATCCGGTCCAGGAACTCCCGTCTGCGCAGTGTCTCGCGCTCCACGGCGGCCACCGGGACCGGCCGCACCGGACCGATCCAGTGGGCCACCCCGTAGCGGAAACGGGCGGGCGTCCCGGTCGGGGCGAGCGCGAAGAACGCGGCGTCGTACAGCGCGCCGAGATGGCACAACTCCAGTGCGCCGCCCGGCACATGACCGCTGTCGACGAGATAGCGGCCGACCCGGCGGTGCGCCCCGGCCTGGGCCACGGCGTCCCACCAGCCCTCGTGCCGCAGGGTCCCGCCGACGGTGAGCAGGACGTCGATGCCGGGGGTGGCGGGGCTCTCGGCGTGCACCACCTCGCCGTCGGCGAGGTAGAGCGTGCCCCGGTCGCGCATCAGGGCGCCGGTGGCGCGCTCGGCGGCGAGGCGCTGGAGCATCGGGGAGAGCACCGGGAGGCGCTCCGTACCGGGGGCGTCGGGGTCGGCGGCTATCGCGCTCATGCCAGCACCAGGCGCTCGGCCAGCTCGCCCAGGCGCATCCGGGCGAGCGCGAGATTGCCCTCGGAGCGGTCCAGCCACAGGTGCAGGAAGACGCTGCTGTCGAAGGCGGTCTCGACGAACCGCAGCATGTGGTAGCCGTCGTGGGTGGTGACGATGACGTCCTCGACGGGGGTGCTCGGCGCCTTTCCGGGGTGCTGTGCGCCGCCGTCCGGGGCGAGGTGGGCGAAGGCCGGCTGCTCGGCGGTCATCCGGGCGACCTCCGCCGTCTCGGCGGCGGTCGCCTCGTGGTCGCCGTTGGGGGATTCCCCGATGGTGCCGAGGGCGAGGCCGCTCGTCCAGTCGACCACCGAGGCGCCCCGGGCGCCGGGCAGCCTCATGACTTCGAGCAGGCACTCGTCGATTCCGGGCACGCGGATCTCCCCTCCCGACGTGGCGTACGGCTGTAACGCAGAGGCTACGCAACGTGCTTACGACGGGTGGAGGTTCTGGCATTTTCCTTTGGTACATGCGGCCCGCGGTGTAAAGGAGCGGCCGAAACGCGGTGGCGGTGGGCAGTGTCCGTCAGGCGTCCGGGGCGCCGGACCTCTCGCGGGCCGCCATCACCGCTTTGTTGAGCACCCACAGTCCGATCCCGATCAGCAGCAGGATCCCGGCCCGGACGTACACGTCGGAGCCCCGGTCGGCCAGCGGGCTCGCCAGGATCAGCGAGGTGAGCGCGCCGAGCACCGGAAGCGCCGTGGGTGTACGGAAGTGGTGGTGGTCCACCCGGTCCTTGCGGAGCACCAGAACGGCGACGTTGACGACGGCGAAGACACAGAGCAGCAGGAACGAGGTGGTGTCGCCGAGCCCCTCGATCTCGCCGGTGGAGACCAGGCCGATGGCCAGGAGGGAGACGAAGACGATGCCGACCCAGGGGGTGCGGCGGCCGGCCAGCACCTTGCCCATCGCGGGCGGCAGGATGCGCTCGTTGGCCATGCCGTAGCAGAGCCGCGAGGCCATCATGATGTTGATCAGCGCCGAGTTGGTGACGGCGAACAGGGCGATCAGCGCGAAGAGTTTCGGCGGGAAGTCGACGCCCCCGGCCTTCACCACCTCCAGCAGCGGGCCGCTGGAGCCCGCCAGGGTGCGGGAGTCGACCAGGAGCGAGGAGACCAGGGCGACCAGGACGTAGACGGTGCCGGTGATGCCCACCCCGATGAAGATCGCGCGGGGGAAGGCGCGGGCGGGGTTCTTGGTCTCCTCGGCCATGTTGACCGAGTCCTCGAAGCCTACGAACGCGAAGAAGCCCAGGGCGGTGGCGCCGAGCACCCCGGTGACCAGGGCGTACCCGGTGCCGCCGGTCTCGATCTGGGTCAGCCGGGAGGGCTCGCCGTCGCCGCTGAACACGGCGTACGCGCCGATCGCGAGGATCACCGCGAGTCCGCTGACCTCGACCAGGGTCAGGACGACGTTCGCCTTCACCGACTCGGCGACCCCGCGGAGGTTGATCGCGGCGAGGGCGAGGACGAACAGGATCGCGATCAGGGTCGGCGGCACCGCGTCGGTGAACTCCGCCAGATAGTCGCCGCTGAACGCCCGTGCCGCCGCGCTCGCCGAGGAGAGGCCCGAGCACATCACCATGAAGGCGACGACGAAGGTAAGGAACGGGACCTTGAACGCCTTCTGGGTGTAGAGCGCGGCCCCGGCCGCCTTCGGGTACTTGCCGACGAGTTCCACGTACGAGGCCGCCGTCAGCAGGGCGACGGCGAAACCGATCGCGAACGGCAGCCACAGCGCGCCGCCGACCTTGCCCGCCACGTTTCCGGTGGTCGCGTAGATGCCGGTGCCCAGGATGTCGCCGATGACGAAGAGGATCAGCAGCTTGGTGCCGAGGGCGCGCTTGAGCGGCGGCGATCCTCCAGGGTTCGTGGGATCGCCGGTCGTGGGGGATTCGGCAGTGCTCATCGACGCCTCCGGTCCATGCTGCGCATCACTGGCAGAACCTGTTCCCGGCCGCGGCGCGAACCGCACCTGTTGACTACGACTATTCAGAGCATCAGGATGTGAATAGATTTTCACCGTCGCGAGGAGGCACCGCCATGTCAGGACCCCGCCCCGTACGGGCACCGCGCGGCAGCGCGCTGACCACCCTGGGATGGCAGCAGGAAGCCGCCCTGCGGATGCTCCAGAACAACCTCGACCCCGAGGTCGCCGAGCACCCCGACAAGCTCGTCGTCTACGGCGGCACCGGGAAGGCCGCCCGCGACTGGCGCTCGTTCGACGCGATGGTCCGCACTCTGGAGACGCTCAAGCAGGACGAGACGATGCTCGTCCAGTCCGGGCGGCCGGTCGGCGTCATGCAGACCCACGAGTGGGCGCCGCGCGTGCTCATCGCCAACTCCAACCTGGTCGGCGACTGGGCCAACTGGGAGGAGTTCCGCCGGCTGGAGGCGCTCGGCCTCACCATGTACGGCCAGATGACCGCCGGGTCCTGGATCTACATCGGCACCCAGGGCATCCTCCAGGGCACCTACGAGACCTTCGCCGCCGTCGCCGCGAAGAAGTTCGGCGGGACGCTGGCCGGGACGATCACCCTGACCGCCGGGCTCGGCGGCATGGGCGGCGCCCAGCCGCTCGCCGTCACCATGAACGACGGCGTCGCCATCTGCGTCGACTGCGACCCGCGCGCCATCGAGCGCCGGATCGAGCACCGCTTCCTGGACGTGAAGGCCGACAGCCTGGAGCACGCCCTCCAGCTCGCCGTCGAGGCCCGCGACGCCCGCCGCCCGCTCTCCATCGGCCTCCTCGGCAACGCCGCCGAACTGCTGCCCCGGATGCTCGCCGAGAGCGCGCCCATCGACATCGTCACCGACCAGACCAGCGCCCACGACCCGCTGGCCTATCTGCCGCTCGGCGTCGACTTCGACGACATGGCCGACCTCGCCGCCGACAAGCCCGCCGACTTCACCCTGCGCGCCCGCGAGTCGATGGCCCGCCACGTCGAGGCCATGGTCGGCTTCATGGACGCCGGCGCCGAGGTCTTCGACTACGGCAACTCCATCCGCGGCGAGGCCCGGCTCGCCGGGTACGACCGTGCCTTCGACTTCCCCGGCTTCGTCCCCGCCTACATCCGCCCCCTCTTCTGCGAGGGCAAGGGCCCCTTCCGCTGGGCCGCGCTCTCCGGCGAGGCGTCCGACATCCACAAGACCGACAAGGCGATGCTGGAGCTGTTCCCGGAGAACGAGTCGCTGCACCGCTGGATCAGGATGGCCGGCGAGCGCGTCCACTTCCAGGGACTGCCCGCCCGCATCTGCTGGCTCGGCTACGGCGAGCGCGACAAGGCCGGCGAGCGCTTCAACGACATGGTCGCGAGCGGCGAGCTGGCCGCCCCGCTGGCCATCGGCCGCGACCACCTCGACTGCGGCTCGGTCGCCTCCCCGTACCGCGAGACCGAGGCCATGCTCGACGGCTCCGACGCCATCGCCGACTGGCCGCTGCTCAACGCCATGGTCAACGTCGCCTCGGGCGCCTCCTGGGTCTCCCTCCACCACGGCGGCGGCGTCGGCATGGGCCGCTCCATCCACGCGGGCCAGGTCTCCGTCGCGGACGGCACGAAGCTCGCGGGCGAGAAGATCCGCCGCGTGCTGACGAACGACCCGGGCATGGGCGTCATCCGCCACGTGGACGCCGGGTACGACATCGCCGAGAACGTCGCCGCCGACCAGGGTGTACGCGTCCCCATGACGGAGGGCAACTGATGCCGTCCGGCACACCCGGGGGCACTCCCGGCACGCCTGGGGGCACTCCCGGCACCCCCGGGGGCGAGTCCGCCACCTCCTCCGGCGCCCGGGAGCGGTGGCGCGCGGGTGACTCCTTCCTCTCGATGTGGCGGGAGCTGACCCCCATCGGGCGCCACTCCGACAGCGGCGGCTACCGGCGCTACGCCTGGTCACCGGCGGACCTCGACTGCCGGGCCTGGTTCCGCGCGCAGGCCGAGGCACGCGGTCTCGCGTACGAGGCCGACCGCAACGGCAACCAGTGGGCCTGGCTCGGCGACCCCCTGGCCGGGGACGCCGTCGTCACCGGGTCCCACCTGGACTCCGTCCCGGACGGCGGCGCCTTCGACGGCCCGCTCGGTGTGGTGTCCTCCTTCGCCGCGTTCGACGAACTCCACCGCAGGGGAGTGGAGTTCACCCGGCCGCTGGCGATCACCAACTTCGGTGACGAGGAGGGCGCCCGCTTCGGCCTGGCGTGCGTCGGGTCCCGGCTCGCCGCCGGGCAGCTCGCCGTCGCCGACGCCCACCGGCTGCGCGACGCGGACGGGGCCACCCTGCCCGCCGCCATGGAAGCCGCCGGATACGACCCCGGGACCATCGGCCCCGACCCGGAACGGCTCGCCCGGATCGGCGCGTTCGTCGAACTCCACGTCGAGCAGGGCCGCGCCCTCGACCTGACCGGCGACCCCGTCGGCATCGCCTCCGCCATCTGGCCGCACGGCCGCTGGCGGTTCGACTTCCGGGGCGAGGCCAACCACGCGGGCACCACACGCCTCGCCGACCGCCGCGACCCGATGCTCACGTACGCCGAGACCGTGCTCGCCGCCCGCCGCGAAGCCGAACTGACCGGGGCTCTCGCCACCTTCGGCAAGATCGCGGTCGAGCCCAACGGGGTCAACGCCATCCCCTCACTCGTGCGCGGCTGGCTCGACTCCCGCGCCGCCGACCAGTCCACCCTCGACGCAGTCGTCACCGGAATCGAGCGGGCCGCCCGGGAGTACGCCGAGCGGGCCGGGATCGACCTCGACGTCGTCCGCGAGTCGTTCACGCCCGTCGTCGCGTTCGAGCACGCCCTGCGCGACGAGCTCGGCAAGATCCTGGAGGCGAGCGGCGACACGGGGCGTCCTCTGCCCGTCCTCGGCACCGGCGCGGGCCACGATGCGGGTATTTTGTCCGCCTCGGCGCCCACCGCCATGCTCTTCGTGCGCAACCCCACCGGCATCTCGCACTCACCCGCCGAGCACGCCACCGAGGACGACTGCACGGCCGGTGTCGGGGCGCTCGCCGACGTACTGGAAGGTCTCGCGTGCAGCTGACACACCGGACGGCGGGCGCACCCGTCACCGCGACGTACTGGATGGACCACGCCTGGCTCGGCACCCACGTCGAGCCGGGCGTCACCCTGGACGTCGCGGACGGCCGCATCGCCGGGATCAGGACCGGGGTCGAGACCCCGCCGCCCGGCGCGACCGCGCTGCGCGGCCTGACCCTTCCCGGCCTCGCCAACACCCACTCCCACGCCTTCCACCGGGCCCTGCGCGCCACCGTCCAGGTCGGCTCGGGCACCTTCTGGACGTGGCGCGAGCTGATGTACCGGACGGCCTCCCGGCTCACCCCGGACACCTACTTCGACCTGGCCCGCGCCACGTACGCCGAAATGGCCCTGGCCGGGATCACGGCCGTCGGCGAATTCCACTACCTGCACCACACCCCCGGCGGCACGCCCTACGCCAACCCGAACGCCATGGGCGAAGCGCTGATCGCGGCCGCCGCCGAGGCCGGGATCCGCATCACGCTGCTGGACACCGCCTATCTCGCCGCCGGATTCGGCGAGAAGCCCAACCGGCACCAGCTGCGCTTCTCCGACACCACCGCCGAGGCCTGGGCGGAGCGCGCCGACCTCCTCAAGGGCGACGACCACACCCTCATCGGTGCGGCCGTCCACTCCGTCCGGGCGGTCCCCGCCGGACAGCTGGCCACCGTCGTGCGGTGGGCCGAGGAGCGGAACGCCCCGCTCCACGTCCACCTCTCCGAGCAGACGGCGGAGAACGACGCCTGCCGGGCCGCCCACGGCCGCACCCCCACCCGGCTGCTGGCCGACCACGGGGTCCTCGGCCCGCGCACCACGGGCATCCACAACACGCACCTGACCGAGGAGGACATCGAGCTGCTCGGCTCCTCGGCCACCGGCACCTGCATGTGCCCCACCACCGAACGCGACCTGGCCGACGGCATCGGCCCCGCCGCCGCCCTCCAGAAGGCGGGCTCGCCGCTCTCGCTGGGCAGCGACAGCCACGCCGTGATCGACCTCTTCGAGGAGGCGCGCGCGATGGAGCTCAACGAGCGGCTGCGCACGCACATCCGGGGCCACTGGACGGCCGCCGCCCTGCTCCGGGCCGCCTCCGCCGACGGGCACGCCGCACTCGGCCGCCCCGACGCGGGCGTGCTGGAGCCGGGCGCCCCCGCCGATCTGACCACCGTCGCCCTGGACTCCGTCAGGACGGCCGGGCCGGTGCCCCGACTGGCAGCGGAGACCGCCGTATTCGCCGCCTCCGCCGCTGATGTGCGGCACACGGTGGTGGCGGGCCGGCACATCGTCCGGGACGGCCGTCACACCCGGATCGAGGACGTGCCCCGGGCACTCGCCGAGGCCGTGGCCGCCCTGCACCACTGACCCCGGACCTGCCCGAGCCCCCGGACGGAACCCCGCCCGCAGAACCGGACCGGAACTCGCCTGAGACCCCGGACCGGACCCCGCCCGAGCCCCCGGACGGAACCCCACCCGCAGAACCGGACCGGAACCCGCCCGAGACCCCGGACCGGAATCCGCCCGCAGAACCGGAATCGGACTCCCCGGAACGCAAGGAGAACACTCTCCAGATGACGACCACCGCCGTCACCCACATCGCCAGCCTGGTCACCAATGACCCCTCCCTCGGCAACGGGACCCCCCTGGGCCTGATCCAGGACGCGGCCGTCGTCATCGACGGCGACCGCATCGTCTGGACCGGTGAATCCAGCAAAGCACCCGCCACTGACAACGTCCTCGACGCGGCCGGCCGCGCGGCGATCCCGGGCTTCGTCGACTCCCACTCCCACCTGGTCTTCGCGGGCGACCGCACCCAGGAGTTCAACGCCCGCATGTCCGGGCAGCCCTACCGCGCCGGCGGCATCCGCACCACCGTCGCCGCCACCCGGGCCGCCTCCGACGAGGAGCTCTCCGCCAACGTCGCCCGCTACCTCGCCGAGGCCCTGCGCCAGGGCACCACCACCTTCGAGACCAAGTCCGGCTACGGCCTCACGGTGGAGGACGAGGCCCGCGCCCTGCGGATCGCGGCCCGCCACACCGACGAGGTCACCTACCTCGGCGCCCACATCGTCTCCCCCGACTACGCCGACGACCCCGCCGGGTACGTCGACCTGGTGACCGGCCCGATGCTGGAGGCCTGCGCCCCGCACGCCCGCTGGATCGACGTGTTCTGCGAGCAGGGGGCCTTCGACGGCGACCAGGCCCGCGCCATCCTCACGGCGGGCCGCGCCAAGGGGCTGCACCCCCGGATCCACGCCAACCAGCTGACGTACGGCCCCGGCGTCCAGCTCGCCGTCGAGCTCGACGCGGCGTCGGCCGACCACTGCACCCACCTCACCGACGCGGACGTCGACGCGCTCGGCCAGGGCGACACGGTGGCCACGCTGCTCCCGGGCGCGGAGTTCTCCACCCGCGCCACCTGGCCCGACGCCCGCCGGCTCCTCGACGCGGGAGCCACCGTCGCGCTCTCCACGGACTGCAACCCCGGCTCGTCGTTCACCTCGTCCATGCCGTTCTGCGTCGCGCTGGCCGTGCGCGACATGGGGATGACCCCGGACGAGGCGATCTGGTCCGCCACCGCGGGCGGGGCCGCGGCTCTGCGGCGTTCGGACATCGGCCGGATCACCCCCGGCGCCCGCGCCGACCTGGTCCTCCTCGACGCCCCGAGCCACGTCCACCTCGCCTACCGCCCGGGCGTCCCGCTGGTCAGCGCGGTCTGGCGGAGCGGGCAGCGGGTGGTGTGACGGCGGCCCGGGGGCCGGGGCCGGGGCGCGTTCATGATCGAACGCTCCACGGGAACGGGCCCCGGCTCGCCTTCCGTGAGGGTCTGACAAGACGTAAGGTCGGCCCCCGTGGCCAACAGGGAGAGGGTGACGTGAGTCAGTACTACAAAATGGGTCACCGAACCCTGTGGAACCCGTCGAGCGGCGCATCTCGGCTGTTCACGCGTCAGGTAGCCCTCTATCAAGCCGAGTTGGGTCTGACATCCGGCATCGGCCCCATGGAGGCCGACGAGTGCCAGATCGACCCCACCGTATTCGCGGCGTTCGCCAACGCTCTGCTCGCCTGGCACGCCGAAACGAGGCACGCCGTCATGGCCACCCTGTCCGCAGGGTTCGTCGCCACGGTGCTGGCCTTGGCCGAGAAGGCGAACATCGACGTGGACTGGCGGGCCGCCGAGAGTGCCGAGAGCGATTACCTCAAGATCGCGGGACCTCATGCGAAGGAGTGGACGGCCGCGCTGCGACAGCAGGTGCGCGAACTCACCCGGAGACTGGCGCCCTGAGGATCGGCACGTCAGCCGCGCCCGGAACAGGCCGGCGCCCGGGGCAGGCGAGCACCCGGGGCGGGCTCGCAACCGGCACCGGCACCGTGCCCCCGCACGCGGAAGGACCCGCTCCCGGCGTCCGGGGCGGGTCCTTCCGCGGTGCTGCTCGAACGGCCGTGGAGCCCCTTGGGAGGACTGCGGGCCGCGTCGGGGTCGGGGTCACTCCTCCACGGTCAGTCCCTTGCGGAGCTTGGCCAGCGTCCTGGAGAGCAGCCGGGACACATGCATCTGAGAGATGTCGAGCTCCTCGCCGATCTCCGACTGCGTCATGTTGCTGACGAAGCGGAGCGAGAGGATCATCCGGTCCCTGGCGGGCAGCGCGGCGATCAGCGGCTTCAGCGACTCGACGTACTCGATGCCTTCGAGACCGTGGTCCTCATAGCCGATGCGGTCCGCGAGGGCGCCCTCGTTGTCGTCCTCCTCGGGCTTGGCGTCCAGCGAGCTGGCGGTGTACGCGTTGCTCGCGGACATGCCCTCGACGACCTCCTCCGGGCTGATGCCGAGGAGTTCGGACAGCTCCGCCACGGTGGGCGCGCGGTCCAGCCGCTGCGAGAGCTCGTCGCCGCCCTTCGCCAGGTCGAGCCGCAGCTCCTGGAGCCGGCGCGGTACGCGCACGGACCAGCTGGTGTCACGGAAGAAGCGCTTGATCTCGCCGACGATCGTCGGCATCGCGAACGTGGGGAACTCCACGCCGCGGCTCAGCTCGAACCGGTCGATCGCCTTGATCAGGCCGATGGTGCCGACCTGGACGATGTCCTCCATCGGCTCGCTGCGCGAGCGGAACCGGGAGGCGGCGAACTTGACGAGCGCGAGGTTGAGCTCGACGAGGGTGTTGCGGACGTAGCTGTACTCATGGGTGCCCTCTTCGAGGGACTCCAGCCGCTCGAAGAGCGTCTTCGACAGGGCCCTGGCGTCCAGAGCGCCCACTTCGGCGTAGGGCGGGATCTCGGGAAGCCCTTCGAGTCCCTCGCCGGCCGCGCCGGAGAAGTCTGAGGTGGTGCCGGTGGCGTCAGTGGCGCCGGAGGTGGTGCTGGTGGTGCTGGTGCGCGGGCCGGGAACGGCGCTCGCGGCGGGAGAGTCGGAATTGGTCGGTCCCTGAGGACATGCCGACGGCGCGTTGTGGGTACGCGCTTCGTCGAGCCGGGGTGACATGGGTCTCCTCCATCGTTCTCGGCATATGGCTGCCGATGCCCATACGTGTTCCTGCGGTGAAGCGGCGCCTCCAAAGCCGGTTGTGTTTCTGGTGTCCCTCTACCCATACCCGGTCCTGGCCAGCAGTGACAAGCGCCAATTGCCGCCATATGTCCGGTTTGTTGAGGTCTCCGACTACCGCGTGGCGAACGGAACGCGTAATGTTTTAGGCACGTCGCGGCAGCTATGCATATAGCCGCACAGGCAGTGACGCGCACGGTGACGAACGGCGAAGAGGGTCAGGCATGGACCGCGGGACGGTCGGCAGTGCTAACCGGGGTCGACTTCAGGTCGAGGCCCGGACCGAGGGGCGCAGCGAGGTCGTGACGCCGGTGGGTGAGCTCGACCACCACACCGCCGATCTGCTGCGCGAGCCCCTGGAGAACGCGGTCGAGCAGGGGCGGTCACGCCTGGTGGTCGACTGCTCTCGGCTGGATTTCTGCGATTCCACCGGGCTGAACGTCCTGCTCGGCGCCCGCCTCAAGGCGGAGGCGGCCGGCGGAGGGGTTCATCTGGCCGGAATGCTGCCCGTCGTGGCGAGGGTGTTCGAGATCACCGGCGCGGAGGCGGTCTTCACCGTCCACGCCACGCTCGAAGAGGCCCTGGCCACCTGAGCCGGCGAGAGCGTGCGACCGCGGACGTCCTCGATGTCGCCTGTGTCACGCGATCGTGTGCCTCAAGTGGGTGTTGTTGCGACACGGCAGGGCAGGAGACACCCCGGCGGTGCCCCGCAAGGGCTCCGGCACACTCGGTAACTGATCACTATCTGTTGAACGGCGACATGGCGACATGGCGAATCGGTGAGGTGAAGCGCTGATGAGCACCACCCGGCAGCATCCGCCGGGCGACCTCGGTCGCGAGCCGGACGGAGCGGGCGCAGCCTCGACCGTCCCGGCCGAGCGGCAGTGGCGCACGCTCTCACTCGGGCAGGCCGCCGGCATTGTTCCGACGGCCCGTGACTTCGCCCGGCAGGCGCTGCACGACTGGGGCTGGCTCCCGGCGTCCACCGCGGACCGCAGGGCCGCCGCCGAGGACGTCCTGCTGGTCGTCTCCGAGCTGGTGACGAACGCCTGTCTGCACGCGGAGGGCCCCGAGGAGCTCCGGATCGGCCACACGCCCAAGGTGCTGCGAGTGGAGGTCGTCGACCGGGGAGCCGGTCAGCCCGCCCCCCGTACGCCGCACCGCGCCGGCCGGCCCGGCGGGCACGGCATGTTCATCGTGCAGCGCCTCTGCCTCGACTGGGGCGTCCTGCGCACTCCGGACGCACCCGGCAAGACCGTCTGGGCGGAGCTCGCCGCCCCCGCCTAGCCGCACCCCTCACCCGTACACCCCACCGGTACGCCTCGGGCGCACCTCTCACCCGCACCGCAAAGAGCGCGCCGGATCGGCGCGCTCTTTGTCTTCCCTCCATCAGACCCCGGGCGTACCTTGGGCGCCGAATCTGATGTGCCGTCAGTAATGTGCGCCCGTACGGGTCGTGGCGCGCGGCGGCGTCCGGCTGAGGGGAACACGAGGTGTCGAACCAGAAGCGGACCACTCTCGCGCTGGCGGCTGCGCTGGCGGGCTCGATCGTGGTCGCGGGCGCGCCCGCCGCGCACGCCGAGGTCGTGGATGTCAACTACCAGTGCGTGACGCCCATCGGGCCCAAGGGGGCGGTCTCGCCCATCGATATCAAGGGCGTGAAGAGCGGCGACGGCTACAAGCTCACCATGTCCTTCCAGAAGGGCGTCTCCTCCAGCCCGGTCGAGCTGGGCAAGGGGGCCATGAACCCGAGCGCCGTGATCGAACTGGGCGGCGCGGAGCAGGGGAAGGTCCAGGTCACAGGGCCGGCGAACAGCGAGGCGATTCCGGCCAACGCCCCGATCAAGATCAGCGATCTGTCGGGGACGTACACCCCGAAGAAGAGCGGCAAGGTCACCTTCACCGCCGGGGTCCTCACCATCAAGGCCCTCGGTACGACCACCACCTGTACGCCGAAGAACAGCCCCGGCCCCTCCCTCGAACTCGACGTCCAGGGGGCGGGCGGTTCATCGGGCGGCGGCTCCACCGGCGGCGGTTCGACGGGCGGCGCGTCCACCGGCGGTGCGACCGGCGGTGCGACCGGTGGCGCTTCGGGTGGCGGTGAGTTGCCCCGCACCGGCCCGCTGGACTCGGCGGCTGCTCTCGGCACGCTCGGCGGCACCGTGCTGCTGAGCGGAGCGGCCGGCGTGCTCTGGCTGACCCGGCGAGGACAGCGCTCCGCGGGCTGAGACCGGCACGGTCCAGCGCAGCATCGCCGCCGGAAGGCAGAGGAGCCGCCCCATGTCGCCGTCCACCCCGCGCCTCCGCCGGGCGCTGCTCGTCCTCACGGCGGTGCTCGCCGCGCAACTGTGCGCGCTCACCCCGCCCCCGGCCGCCGCAGAAGTCCCGGCCCTCGCGGACGCCCCGCCCGACACCGCCGCTCCGCCCGACACCGCCGCTCCGGCCGACACCGCCGCTCCGCCCGAGACCGCCTCCCCGGCCGACACCACCCCTGCCGACGCGGACGCCCCGGCGGGCTGGTCGGCCCGGCCCGCCGGCGGAGGCGCCGGCCGGGACGCCCGGCCGTACGTCTATCTGGAGGGCACCCCCGGCACGGCCCTCCAGGACCGTCTCGCGGTGACCAACCCGGGCCGCGCCCCGCTGACCGTACGGCTACGGGGCGACGGCCGGGCCGGGGCCTGGATCGGGTTCGCCGCGGATACCGTCACCGTCCCGGCCCGGACCCGCGCCGAGGTGCCGCTCGCCCTCACGGTGCCGCCCGACGCGGTGCCCGGCGACGCTTCCGGGGAGGTCGTGGCCGACGACGGGGACGCGGAGGTCCGCGTACCGGTCCGGGTCCGGATCGGCGGTCCGACGCTGGCGGCGCTCACCGTCGAGGACGTCGAGATATCCGGCGGGACCATCCGGTACGCCCTGGTCAACCGGGGCAACGCGACACTGGAGCCCCGGCTCGCGGTACGCGCCGACGGGATGTTCGGCACGCTGCTGGACCTCCCGGAACGTCCCCTGCCGCTGGAACTGGCCCCCGGCCGGCGGGTGGAGCGGGCCGAACCCTGGCCCGACGCCCCGGCCCTGGACGCGGTCACCGTACGGCTGCGGGTCACCGCCCCGGGGGGCGCCCGGGACGAGGCCGAGGCCTCGGCGACGTACGTCCCGGTGGCCCCGGCCGTCGGCGCCGGGCTGCTGGTCCTCGGCGGCCTGGCCCTGCTCGGCTCCCGCGCGTACCGGCGGCGCAGCGGGCGGGGCGACCCCGAACCGGCGGCCGCGGAACCGGCCGACGACGGGAGACCGGCCACGGGGACGAGCCCCTTGGCGAACGCGGGACCCCTGGTGAAGGCGGGAGCGGAATCGTGACGTGGCAGCCCGGCCCCCGAGCCTCCCGGCGCACCGCACCACCCGTCCTCCTGCTCCTGGCGGCCACCCTCCTGGCCCTCCTGCCCGCCCTGTCCGTCCTGGCGGCGCCGGGCGCGCGGGCGGCCGACGGCGATCCCGCCGTCAGCCTGTCCAAGAAGGAGGCGGGCAAGGGCGGAGAGATCACCGTCAGCGGCAGCGGCTGGCGCGCCGAGGCCTTGCTGATGCTGCTGATCTGTGGTCAGTCCACGCCGGAGCGGGGCGTGGTCGGCGGCACCAACGCCTGTGCCAATGCCGACGGCCGCGCCGTCACGACCGACGAGAAGGGCGCCTTCAGCAAGAAGCTGCCGGTCACGGAACCGCCGAAGCCGTGTCCCTGCGTGGTGCACGTCGCCACGGTGACCGGTGAACAGGCGCTGGCCGACGCGGTGTTCACGGTGGCGGGCCACCCCACGGCGGATCTGCCGAAGCAGACCGGCGGCGGAAAGCTCGCGGTGCTGGCCACCACCCGCCTGGAGGGCGACAGCTCCCTGCTCACCTGGTTCGGGGCCCCGCCGGCCCGTCGGCTCGTCTTCACCGTGGGCAATCTCGGGTCCGCGCCCGTCAAGGACCCCGTCTTCGAGATCGGTACCGCGCACGGCGTCTACGCGCCGCAGTGGGAGGAGCGGCAGTGGCGCGGCACGGTCGCCCCGGGCGCCAAGGCGCGGATCAAACTGCCGGTCGAACTGTCGGCGGGCGCGCACGGCGACTACCAGGTGTCCCTGCGGTACGGGCAGAAGGTGCTGGCCGAACAGCCGTGGGGGGTCGGCCGCCCCTGGGGCGTCACGCTCTTCTGGGTCCTGCTCTGCCTGGTCGTCCCGGCGGCCGTCTTCCGTATCGGCATGGCGGTCGTGGACAAGGTCCGGCCGCGTCCCGCCGGCTCGCACCGTACGCGTACGCCGGCCACGAGACGGAGGCCGAAGCGGCGCGGGCGCACCGGCGCGAGCGCCGGCCAGAACGCGACCACGACCCCGGGCGCGCCCACTGAAGCGACCACGAACGCCGCCACGGCCCCGGGCGCGACCACAGACGCGACCACGGCCGTGCTGCCGTGGTTCACCCCGGATTCCGCACCGTCGGAGAACCGACCCCGACCCACGACGAAGGGACAAGCGTGAGCACGCAACGGAGGATGAGCGCGGCCGGAGTCGCGCTGATGCTCGGCGGCGCGGGCATCCTGATGGCCGCGAGTCCGGCCCAGGCCGCCGAGGTCAGTTACGCGACGGAGTGCGTTCCGCCGCCGATCTCGGGACTGCCCGCGGTGCAGGGCACCACGAAGGTGGAGCTGTCCGCCCCGGCCGAGGCGAAGGTGGGCGACGAGATCGAGATCGTCTGGAAGACGGTCGAGGCCGCGTCCAAGAACCCGGACGTGCTGGATCTGGCAGCGGACACCGTCAAGCCGACCGGAACCGTCACCCTGGGCGGTTCGGCGAGCGGCGAACTGAAGCTGGAGGGCCCCCGGCAGAACCCGCCGATTCCCAAGAACAGCCCCATGGTGCTGCCCGACATGAAGGGCACGCTCAAGCTGGAGACCGCGGGGGAGATCACCCTGACGCCGGGCGCGTACGACATCAACGTGTCCAAGCCGATCTCCACGGACACCAAGTGCGCGCCGAAGGAAGAGGTGCGGGCGGGCGCCACGATCAAGGTCACCGAGGGCGGCGGCTCCACCACGGGCGGCACAACCTCCGGAGGTACGACATCCGGAGGTGCGGACAGCGGCGGCACGGACGCCGGAGGCACCTCCTCCGGCGGCGCCGACACCGGAGGAACCACGTCCGGCGGCACGACATCCGGAGGCACGACGTCGGGCGGCTCGGACGGCGGCGCGGACACCGGGGGCACCGCGTCCGGCGGCAGCACCGGCGGCGGGGGCGGGGAGACCGACTTCCCCGGCAAGGAGGTGTCCGTCGCCTACGCGTGCAAGACCCCGATCGGGGACAAGAACGCCACCTCACCGGTCAGGATCAGCGCCAGGAAGAGCGGCGGCGACTACAACCTGACAGTGGAGTTCAGCAAGTCCGTGATGGACAGCCCGATCGACATCCCGGCGGGCCAGGTGAAGCCGTCCATGGACGTCGGGCTCGGCGGGGCGGACAAGGGCACGGTCAAGGTCGAAGGACCCGTCAACAAGGAGGTCATCAAAACCGGCGCCCCGATCGAGATCCCCGACCTCACCGGCACGTACAAGCCCGGCGCGAACGGCACATCCACGCTCAGCCCCGGCGTCCTCACCGTGATGGCCGCCGGTACGACGACCACCTGCACCCCGCCCGCGGGCGTGGCCGTCTCCCTGGAGCTGGACACCTCCGCCCAGCCGGGCGGCGCGTCCGGAGGCAGCGGGAGCGGCGGCGCGGCGGACTCCGGCGGTACCGCGGTGTCCGGCGGCGGCACGGACTCCGGTGGCGGCCTGGCCGCCACCGGGGCCGAGGACGACGGCGCGCTGAGGGCGCTCGGCCTGGTCGCCGGCACGGCGATCCTGCTGGGCGGCGCGGTGTTCACGTTCACCCCGTGGCGGAGGCTGCGCGGCGCCCGCTGAGCCGGGACCACGAGCGGGGGCCCCGCCCGGAGAACGCTTCTCCGGGCGGGGCCCCTGTCATGCTCGGAACGTACCCGCATCACCGCTGGCGTGTCCCGAGCGTGAGCGGGACCGGGGCAGCTACTTGACGTTGCCCATGAGAGCGCGGATCTTGCGCCCCGCCACGATGAAGGCGATGCCCGCCGCGACGGCCACGACCGCCTGCAACGTGTAGTACGCGGCGTCGCCCAGCGGGGCGTTGAGCTTCGTGGTCCAGCCGTTCAGGGCGTTGCCCGTCGACGTGGCCAGGAACCACAGGCCCATGATCTGGCCGATGAACATCTTGGGCGCCAGCTTCGTGGACAGCGAGAGGCCGACCGGGGAGAGGCACATCTCACCCATGGTCTGCGCCAGGTAGACCGCGAGCAGCCAGAAGACGGTGACCTTGCCGGTCTCGCTGTTCGCGGCGGCCGCGCCCGCCAGGCCCATGATGCCGAACGAGCCGCCGATGAGGAGCATCGCCAGTGCGAACTTCATCGGCGTGCTGGGCTCACGGTTGCGTGTGGCCAGCTTGACCCAGATCGTGGCGAAGATCGGGGCCAGGATGATGACCAGTGCGGGGTTGACCGACTGCAGCCAGGAGGCCGGGAACTCCCAGCCGCCGATGAAGCGGTCCGTCTTGTTGTCGGCGAAGATCGTCAGCAGCGAACCGGACTGGTCGTAGATCATCCAGAAGAGCACGGCCGTGATGAAGAACCACACGTACGCCTTGATCTTCGGCCGGTCCTCCTTGGTGAGCGCCGGGTTCCGGAAGATCGAGATGAAGTAGACGACCGGCACGACGACGCCCAGGACGGCCAGGACGTTGACGATGTGCTCGATGTCGTACGTGCCCAGCGCCAGGTCGATCAGCAGCGCGGCGACCGCGACGCCGGACCACAGGCCCACCTTGCGCAGCATCTGCCGCCGCTCCTCGGGGGAGGCGGGCTTCGCGGGCAGCTTGCCGATCTCGCCGAGGTGCTTGGAGCCCAGCACGTACTGGATGACCGCGAAGGTCATACCCACACCGGCGACACCGAAGCCGAGGTGCCAGTTGACGTTCTCCCCGAGGTAGCCGACCAGCAGCGGAGCGGCGAAGCCACCGATGTTGATCGCCATGTAGAAGAGGGTGAAGCCGGCGTCACGGCGGGCGCTGGACTGGTTCTCGTAGAGCGCGCCCACCATCGCCGAGATGTTCGGCTTCAGCAGACCCGTACCGGCCGCGATCAGCGCCAGACCGATGAAGAACGCGATGTCACTGGGAAGGGCCAGGGTGAAGTGGCCCAGCGCGATGACGATGCCGCCGACCAGAACGGCCTTGCGTGCGCCCCAGAGGCGGTCGGCGACCCAGCCGCCGGGCATCGCGGCCATGTAGACGACGGCGTTGTAGACACCGTAGATGGAGGCGGCGAGCGCCTCCCGGTCCTCAAGGGGGCCGTCGAGCACGGCGGCCACCAAGTACAGGGTGAGGATGGCGCGCATCCCGTACCAGGAGAAGCGTTCCCACATCTCCGTCATGAACAGGGTGGCCATACCGCGGGGGTGGCCGAAGAAGGTCTTCTCGCCGGAACTGGGCGAGTCCTTCGTCAGGCTGGACGCCATGGTCGATCCTTGCTGGTCGGGACGCGACGCCTCGTGAGCTGTACGCGCCCGGTGGGGGGCAGCCGGCACCGGCGCGGCAAACCCCGGCCCCACGCCTGAGGGGGACGTGCTCCGTGCGGCCGGGCTCCTGACGGAGATACGGCGGCGGAGCGGGGAAGAACCGCGTCGGGATCCACGCCCGTCGCGCGTCCTCGCGCTCCGGGCCCGGCTCACAGGTCATTCACTCAGGAGCCGGCGGGAACCGGCCCCGCACACAAAAGAGACCCTTGGCGCTCATGGCTGCCCAAAGGTCCTTGAGTAGTGCAACAGGCGTTGGGACACCATACGACACGACACAGCGGGATATGGAAGGACTTGAGACATGGATCACAGGCCCTGATGGAACCACGCTCCCATATTCAAAGGCCTCCGTCCGCTTTGTGGCGCTGACCCGCAGGTGACGTCGTGGGCCTCACCTCGGACCCCCCGTCCGGACTACCATCAGTCCATGACCCGTGTACTGCTCGCCGAGGACGACGCGTCCATCTCGGAGCCACTGGCCCGCGCACTGCGTCGGGAGGGCTACGAGGTCGAGGTCCGCCAGGACGGTCCGACCGCGCTCGACGCCGGACTCCAGGGCGGCATCGACCTGGTCGTCCTCGACCTGGGGCTGCCCGGGATGGACGGTCTCGAAGTCGCCCGCAGGCTCCGGGCCGGCGGCCACACCATTCCGATCCTGGTCCTGACGGCCCGCGCCGACGAGGTCGACACGGTCGTCGGTCTGGACGCGGGCGCCGACGACTACGTCACCAAGCCGTTCCGGCTCGCCGAGCTGCTGGCCCGGGTCCGAGCCCTGCTGCGCCGCGGGGCCTCCGAGCCCGTGCCGCAGCCCGCCACCCACGGGGTCAGGATCGACGTCGAGTCGCACCGGGCCTGGATGGGCGAGGAGGAACTCCAGCTCACCGCCAAGGAGTTCGACCTGCTGAGGGTCCTGGTAAGGGACGCCGGCCGGGTCGTCACCCGCGACCAGCTGATGCGCGAGGTCTGGGACACCACCTGGTGGTCCTCCACCAAGACCCTCGACATGCACATCTCCTGGCTGCGCAAGAAGCTCGGCGACGACGCCGCCAATCCGCGCTATATCGCCACCGTCCGGGGCGTCGGCTTCCGGTTCGAGAAGAGCTGACGTACGAAACCCCCATGCACCCGAAACTCCCACGCACCCGAAACCCCCGTGCACGCTGAAACCCCCGTGCACGCTGAAGACCGCTCCGGACACCACCCCGACGCGGATGGCCACGTGCGTCCCGACGACCTGAAGAGGCGGGTATGCGCCGCCGGCTGATCAACTCCACGCTCGCCGTGGTGCTCGTCGTCATCGCCGTCTTCGGCGTCTCGCTGGTGATCGTCGAGACGCGCACCATCAGCGCCAGCGCCCAGGAGAGCGTCGAGTCCGAGGCGCTCCGGCTGATCAGCGTGGTCGACAGCCGGCTGCTGGGCGCGGAGCGGATCAATCCCGGGGTGCTGGCCGAGCAGATCGACCCCAAGCGGTACGCCCTGGTCGAGATCCCCGGCCGCGAGCCCATCGCCGTCGGCGAGCGACCCGTCGGCAGCGTCCTGCGCGCCGTCGAGACCGGCGAGCAGGGCGAGACCGTCACCGTCGAGGAGTCCCGCTCGGCCGTCACCCGCGAGGTCGGGCGCACGCTCCTGATCATCGGTGCGGTGGCGCTCCTGGCGATCGTCTCGGCCGTGCTGCTCGCCGTACGCCAGGCGAACCGGCTCGCCTCCCCGCTCACCGACCTCGCCGAGACCGCGGAGCGCCTCGGCTCCGGGGACCCCCGCCCGCGCCACAAGCGGTACGGGGTGCCCGAGCTGGACCGGGTCGCCGACGTCCTGGACTCCTCGGCCGAGCGGATCGCCCGGATGCTGACCGCCGAACGCCGGCTCGCCGCGGACGCCTCGCACCAACTGCGGACGCCGCTGACCGCCCTGTCCATGCGGATCGAGGAGATCTCCGTCACCGACGACCCGGACACGGTGAAGGAGGAGGCGAACATCGCCCTCACCCAGGTCGAGCGCCTCACCGACGTCGTCGAACGGCTCCTGACGAACTCCCGCGACCCGCGCACCGGCTCCGCCGTCGTCTTCGACCTCGACGAGATCGTCAAACAGCAGATCGAGGAGTGGCGCCCCGCCTACCGCAGCGCCGGCCGCGCACTGGTCTGCTCCGGTAAGCACGGGCTGAAGGCCGTCGGCACCCCGGGCGCGGTCGCCCAGGTCCTGGCGGCGCTGATCGAGAACTCCCTCATGCACGGCGGCGGCACCGTCGCCCTGCGCACCCGGGTCACCGGCAACCAGGCGGTCATCGAGGTCACCGACGAAGGCCCCGGCGTCCCCGCCGAACTGGGTGCGCGGATCTTCGAGCGGACCATCAGCGGCCGCAACTCCACCGGCATCGGCCTGGCCGTCGCCCGCGACCTCTCGGAGGCGGACGGCGGCCGGCTGGAGCTGCTCCAGCAGCACCCGGCGGTCTTCGCGCTCTTCCTCAGCCGGGTCCCGGTCGACCGCAGGACCCCTGAGCGCCCGGTGCGCTGAACAACGACGGACGCGGCGAACCGGTTCCCGTACGGGCGCGGCGGGCCAGTTCCGCAGAGGTTACGCGGGCCAGTTCCGCAAAGGTGCCGCGGGCCAGTTCCGTACGGGGCCGGGCGCCGGTTCAGTTTGGTACGGGGCCGGGCGCCGGTTCAGTTCCGTACGGCGTCGGGCGTTACCCGCTCTTCCGCCGGCCTGCGCTGCTCCAGAAACCGTTCCGCGTTGAGCATGGCCTCCTTGGCGGGCAGGGTCTTGAAGACCCAGGTCCGGTAGGACCAGAAGCGGAACAGGGTGGCGACCCCGATGCCGACGATCTTGAAGACATTGCTCTGGACCGGGGTGTTCCAGCCGAAGCCGTACGTCGCCAGGTACAGCACGCCCGTCTCGATCACCGCGCCCGCCGCGCTGAACAGCAGGAAGAGGGCCAGCTCACGGGTCCGGCCGGTCTTGTCGCGGTCCCGGTAGGTCCAGTAGCGGAAGCCCACGTAGTTGAAGAGGATCGCGACGAACGTCGCCACCACGCTCGCCCGGACCACCTGGAGGTCCGTCGTGTGCCGCAGCAGGTTGAAGACCGCGATGTTGACCAGCAGGCCGAAAGCGCCGACCGCGCCGAACTTGGCGACCTCCCGGGCCAGCAGCTCAAGCCGGGTTCGCAGTGCGCCCCGTTCGCTCATGGTGATCGCTGGCCCCGTCCGTCGGAAGGCGTCTGGAAGACGTGTCGACGCAAGCACGTCAACTCCGCCATGCTAACCAGCCCACCCGTGTGACGCCCGTGAGTCCGCGGGGGTCGTGGCCGCACGGCATCCGTACGGCCGTCCGGGGAGCACCGGCGTGGCGGATATCCTTGGGGACGTGACGTTCCCGGTAGTCGGCATGGTCGGCGGCGGTCAGCTCGCCCGCATGACCCACGAGGCGGGTATCCCCCTCGGCCTGAAATTCAAGCTGCTCAGTGACACCCCCCAGGATTCGGCGGCCCAGGTGGTGAGCGAGGTCGTCATCGGCGACTATCGCGACCTGGACACGCTGCGCGCCTTCGCGCGCGGCTGCGACGTGATCACCTTCGATCACGAGCACGTGCCGACCGAGCATCTGCGGGCCCTGGAGGCGGACGGCATCCCCGTGCGCCCAGGCCCCGATGCCCTGGTGCACGCCCAGGACAAGGGGGTGATGCGCGCCAAGCTCCTGGAGATCGGCGCCCCCTGCCCCCGCCACCGCATCGTGAGCGACCCGGCCGACACCGCCGCGTTCGCGGAGGAGGTCGGGGGCTTCCCCGTCATCCTCAAGACCGTGCGCGGCGGCTACGACGGCAAGGGCGTGTGGGTGGTGCGCTCCGAGGCGGACGCGGCCGACCCGTTCCGCGCCGGGGTCCCGGTCCTCGCGGAGGAGAAGGTCGACTTCGTACGGGAGCTGGCGGCGAACATCGTCCGCTCGCCGCACGGCCAGGCCGTCGCCTACCCGGTCGTCGAGTCCATCCAGGTGGACGGCGTCTGCGACACGGTGATCGCCCCCGCCCCCGAACTGGACGAGGCCCTGGCCGGCGAGGCCCAGCAGCTCGCGCTGCGCATCGCCGCCGAGCTGGGCGTCGTCGGACACCTCGCGGTCGAGCTGTTCGAGACCCGCGGACCCGGCGGGAAGCCCGGCATCCTGGTCAACGAGCTGGCGATGCGCCCGCACAACTCGGGCCACTGGACCATGGACGGCGCGATCACCTCGCAGTTCGCCAACCACGTGCGGGCGGTCCTCGACCTCCCCCTCGGCGACCCGCGCCCGCGCGCCCCCTGGACGGTCATGTGCAACGTCCTGGGCGGCGACTACCCGGACATGTACCAGGCGTATCTGCACTGCATGGCCCGCGACCCGCAGCTCAAGATCCACATGTACGGCAAGGACGTGAAGCCCGGCCGCAAGGTCGGACACGTCAACACCTACGGCGATGACCTGGCGGACGTGCGGGAGCGCGCCCGGCACGCGGCCGACTACCTGCGAGGAACGATCACCGAATGACTTCCCCCGGCACCGGTTCCCCCGCCGCCCCTCTCGTCGGCATCGTCATGGGCTCGGACTCCGACTGGCCCGTCATGGAGGCCGCCGCCAAGGCGCTCGACGAGTTCGAGATCCCCTACGAGGTCGACGTCGTCTCCGCCCACCGCATGGCGCGCGAGATGATCGCCTACGGCGACGCGGCCGCGGGCCGGGGCCTCAAGGCGATCGTCGCGGGCGCGGGCGGCGCGGCCGCGCTGCCCGGCATGCTGGCCTCGGTCACCCCGCTGCCGGTCATCGGTGTTCCCGTGCCGCTGAAGTACCTGGACGGCATGGACAGTCTGCTCTCCATCGTCCAGATGCCGGCCGGGGTCCCCGTCGCCACGGTCTCCGTCGGCGGCGCGCGCAACGCCGGCCTGCTGGCCGCGCGGATCCTCGCCGCGTCGGACCCCGCGCTCCAGGAGCGGATGCAGGAGTTCCTGCAGGAGCTGAACGACCAGGCCACCGAGAAGGGCAAACGTCTGCGCGCCAAGGTCCAGGGCGCGGACTCCTTCGGCTTCGGAAAGTAGGGGGCGGCCACATGAACGACGCCTACCTGGAGCGGGCCCGCGAGATCCTCGCCGTCCACCCCGTCGTCGACGGCCACAACGACCTCCCCTGGGCCCTGCGCGAACAGGTCGGCTACGACCTCGACGCCCGGGACATCGCCGCCGACCAGCGCGGCCTGCTCCACACCGACCTGAACCGGCTGCGGGCCGGCGGGGTCGGCGGCCAGTTCTGGTCGGTGTACGTCCGCACCGACCTGACCGGCGACGCGGCCGTCAGCGCCACCCTGGAACAGATCGACGTCGTCGGCGAGCTGATCGCCCGCTACCCGACGCGTCTGCGGCGGGCGCTCACCGCCGACGACCTGGAGAAGGCCCGCGCCGAGGGCCGGATCGCCTCCCTGATGGGCGCCGAGGGCGGCCACTCCATCAACAACTCGCTGGGCACCCTGCGCGCCCTGTACGACCTGGGCGTCCGCTACCTGACGCTCACCCACAACGACAACATCGACTGGGCCGACAGCGCCACGGACCTGCCGCGCCTCGGCGGCCTCTCCGCCTTCGGCCACGAGGTCGTCCGCGAGATGAACCGCGTCGGCATGCTGGTCGACCTCAGCCACGTCGCGGACGGCGTCATGCGCGACGCGCTCGCCACCAGCACCGCGCCGGTGATCTTCTCGCACTCCTCGGCCCGCGCCGTCTGCGACCACCCGCGCAACATCCCCGACGACGTGCTCGCGGCCCTCCCGGCCAACGGCGGCGTCGCGATGGCGACCTTCGTCCCGAAGTTCGTGCTGCCCGAGGCGGTCGCCTGGACCCTGGCCGCCGACCGCAACATGCGCGAGCACGGACTGCACCACCTCGACACCACCCCGACCGCGATGCGCGTCCACGAGGACTTCGAGGCGGCGAACCCGCGCCCCGAGGCCACCGTCTCGACCGTCGCGGACCACCTCGACCACATGCGCGCGGTCGCGGGCGTCGACCACATCGGCATCGGCGGCGACTACGACGGCACGGCGTTCACCCCGCGCGGCCTGGAGGACGTCTCCGGTTACCCGAACCTCATCGCGGAACTGCTGCGGCGGAAGTGGTCCGAGGGCGACCTTGCCAAGCTGACCTGGCGCAACACCGTGCGGGTGCTGCGCGACGCGGAGGCCGTGGCCCGCGACGAGCAGAGCCGGCGCGCTCCGTCCCACGCGACGATCGCGGAGCTGGACGGCCCGCTCGGCTGACGCCGGGAGGCTCCACGCCCAGCGCCGTGAGGGTGAGCGTCCTGAAGCGCTCGCCCGCACGGCGAGCGTGCGTGCCAGGCGTCGCCGAGCAGGCGGGACTTTCGAAACTCCTAGGCCTTCGGGCGGCCCATCGCCCGGTACGTCCACCCGGCCTCGCGCCACACCGTGCTGTCCAGGGCGTTGCGGCCGTCCAGGATGATCCGGCGGGCGGCCACCTCGCCCAGCTCCGCCGGGTCCAGCTCGCGGAACTCGCGCCACTCCGTCAGGTGCAGCACCACGTCCGCCCCGCGCACCGCCTCCAGCGCGGAGTCCGCGTAGCCGAGCGTCGGGAACAGCCGCCGGGCGTTGTCCATCCCCTTCGGGTCGAACACGGTCACCTGGCCGCCCTGGAGGTGGATCTGTCCGGCGACGTTGAGCGCGGGGGAGTCGCGTACGTCGTCGGAGTCGGGCTTGAACGCCGCGCCCAGCACCGCCACCCGCTTGCCGAGGAACGAGTCGCCGCCGACCGCCTCCCGGGCCAGCTCCACCATGTGGCCGCGGCGGCGCATGTTGATGGAGTCGACCTCACGGAGGAAGGTGAGCGCCTGGTCCGCGCCCAGCTCGCCGGCGCGCGCCATGAAGGCGCGGATGTCCTTGGGCAGGCAGCCGCCGCCGAAGCCGATCCCGGCCCGCAGGAACTTCTTCCCGATGCGGTCGTCGTGCCCGATGGCCTCCGCGAGCTTCACGACGTCCCCGTCGGCGGCCTCGCACACCTCGGCCATCGCGTTGATGAAGGAGATCTTCGTGGCCAGGAAGGAGTTGGCGGAGGTCTTCACCAGCTCGGCGGTCGGGAAGTCGGTCACCACGAACGGCGAGCCCTCCGCGACCGGCCCGGCGTACACCTCGCGCAGCAGCTTCTCGGCCCCCTCGCTCGCGACGCCGACGACGATCCGGTCGGGGTGCAGGGTGTCCTTCACGGCGAAGCCCTCGCGGAGGAACTCCGGGTTCCAGGCCAGCTCGGCGTCGGCGCCCGCCGGAGCGAGCTCCGCGAGGCGGGCGGCGAGGCGGGCGGCGGAGCCCACCGGGACGGTCGACTTGCCGACGACCAGCGCGGGCCGGGTCAGGTGCGGTGCCAGCGAGTCGAAGGCGCTGTCGACGTAGCTCATGTCGCAGGCGTACTCGCCGTGCTTCTGCGGGGTGTTCACACAGACGAAGTGGACGTCGCCGAACTCCCCGACCTCCTCCCAGGAGGTGGTGAAGCGCAGCCGCCCGGTGGATCCCTCGATACCGGCGACGTGCCGCTGGAGCATCTCCTCGAGACCCGGCTCGTACATCGGCACGCGGCCGGTGGAGAGCAGCTCGATCTTCTCCGGCACGACATCGAGCCCCAGGACCTCGAAGCCCAGCTCGGCCATGGCCGCGGCATGGGTGGCGCCGAGATAGCCGGTGCCGATCACGGTGATCCTGAGGGCCATGGAGTGCTCCTGGGAGATGCGGACGGACGTGCGGACCGAGCATAGTCGGGCAGCGGAAGGCCGGAATTCACCGCTCCATCTGTCCACCGCATCGCATATGTCCCACCCATGTCGGGAAGCTCACGTACGCGGCACGTATGCCGTCCGGCGGTCGGCACACTAAAATTGGGTTACTTAACGGTAGTTAGCATCTGGGGAGTGAGCGTCTTGGCGGGTTCGACCGATTTCGACCTGTACCGTCCGGCCGAGGAGCACGACATGCTCCGCGAGACCATCCGCGCCCTCGCCGAGACGAAGATCGCCCCCTTCGCCGCCGCGGTCGACGAGGAGAGCCGCTTCCCGCAGGAGGCGCTGGACGCCCTGGTCGCCTCGGACCTGCACGCCGTCCACGTCCCGGAGGAGTACGGCGGCGCCGGCGCCGACGCGCTCGCCACGGTCATCGTGATCGAGGAGGTGGCCCGCGCCTGCGCCTCCTCCTCCCTGATCCCGGCGGTCAACAAGCTCGGCTCGCTCCCGGTGATCCTCTCCGGCTCCGAGGAGCTGAAGCGCAAGTACCTGGCCCCCCTCGCCAAGGGCGACGCGATGTTCTCGTACGCCCTCTCCGAGCCGGACGCCGGCTCGGACGCGGCGGGCATGAAGACGAAGGCCGTGCGCGACGGCGACTTCTGGGTCCTCAACGGCGTGAAGCGCTGGATCACCAACGCGGGCGTCTCCGAGTACTACACGGTCATGGCCGTCACCGACCCGGCCAAGCGCTCCAAGGGCATCTCCGCGTTCGTCGTCGAGAAGTCCGACGAGGGCGTCTCCTTCGGCGCCCCGGAGAAGAAGCTCGGCATCAAGGGCTCTCCGACCCGCGAGGTCTACTTCGACAACGTGCGCATCCCCGCCGACCGGATGATCGGCGGGGAGGGCACCGGCTTCGCCACCGCGATGAAGACCCTGGACCACACCCGCATCACCATCGCGGCCCAGGCCCTCGGCATCGCCCAGGGCGCACTGGACTACGCCAAGGGGTACGTCCAGGAGCGCAAGCAGTTCGGCAAGCCGATCGCGGACTTCCAGGGCATCCAGTTCATGCTCGCCGACATGGCGATGAAGCTGGAGGCGGCCCGTCAGCTCACCTACTCGGCCGCCGCCAAGTCCCAGCGCGTCGACGGCGACCTCACGTTCTTCGGCGCCGCCGCCAAGTGCTTCGCCTCCGACGTCGCCATGGAGGTCACCACGGACGCCGTCCAACTGCTCGGCGGCTACGGCTACACGCGGGACTACCCGGTGGAGCGCATGATGCGCGACGCCAAGATCACCCAGATCTATGAGGGCACGAACCAGGTCCAGCGCATCGTGATGGCGCGCAACCTGCCCTAGCTGTTCTCCCGCGTCGGGCCGGAAACGGCTGCCGACCCGTCGGTACGACAAAGCCCCCGGAATCGCTCCGGGGGCTTTGTCGTTGCCGGCGGAAGCGCGAGATTTATTTCCGCAGCAGGAAACCTTGAATTAATCTTTGCCCGGGCTGTCGTTGTCGTCCGTCACAACGTCCTCACATGCGGTGCGATGCCATTCGATTTACGTGGTCTCCGCTCGGCCGTTCCGTGGCTCGAACGCCGGGGGTCGACAGGGTGAGCCGACTGCTCAAGATTTGGCCGATTTTCGAATGGGACGCGGTCGAATTCGTTCCGCTTCCGCTTCCCCTCTGGGGCTGCTGCCGTGTCGGGGGGCCGTATCGGTAGCGGTGAACGTTCCGCTTCGTGGCCGATGAAGCAATGCACTTGCGCCACTGCCCACATGGCGGGACCGCTCCACAGGATTTGCCTTGACAGGCTGTCGGGGTTCTTGACAGGGTCTGAGGCGAAGATCACCGGTGGGCGGAATGGCCTCTGGCTTATGTGGCGACGATCATGTTCGCGCATATGGCTGCGCACCGTTGAAAACGGGGGAGAGGCTTCAGTGAAGTTAGCGTCGCCATTATTGCTGGACGTCGCCACGTGGATTCCCGGCGGTCGGGAAAACGTGAGCGAGATGGTTTCCGCCGGACGCCTGACGGCCGGTGATGCCGAGGACCTGGCACTCACGGAGGTGCCGGTATCGGAAGACCTCGCGGCGCCCGAGATGGCCGTTCGAGCCGCCGGCCGCGTGCTCGCCGACACCGGGTGGGACCCCACCCGTATCGGCCTGGTCGCCCATGGGTGGACGTACCACCAGGGGCACGACTTCTGGTCGCCGGCCCACTACATCGCCTGCCGCATCGGTGCGAGCGAGGCTCTGCCGGTGGGCGTGCAGCAGATGTCCAACTCCGGGGCGGCCGCCCTCGGAATGGCGGCGGAGAAGCTGATCGCCGACCCGGGCGCCGAGGCCGCCCTGGTCACCACCGCGGACAGGTTCTCCCTCCCCGGCTTCGACCGGTGGTCCGCCGACTACGGCGTGGCGTACGGCGACGCCGGTACGGCGGCGCTGCTGCGACGCCGGGCGCCGGACGAGCACCCGGGAACCCTGCTCCTGCGCTCCCTGGCCTTCGCCACGGACGCATCCTTCGAGGAGATGTACCGGGGGCGCGACCCCTTCAGTGCCGCTCCGCTCGCCCACGGCGGCCGCGTCGATGTGAAGCGCCCCAAGAAGGCCTACCTGGAAATGCGCGGAGGCATCGAGGAGTTCCGGCGCGCGGCCGTGGGGTGCGTGGACCGCGTGCTCCGGCGCGCCCTGTCCGACGCGGGGACGGAGCCCGACGACCCCCGCATCGTGCTCGTGGCGCTGCCCAGGCTGGGCGACAGCGTTCTCGACCTCATGTACCGCCCCGTGCTGGACGGCGTCGTACGGGCGGAGATCCTCGCCGTGCGCGAATCCAGCGGTCACCTCGGCGCCGGCGACCTGCTGGCCAACGCCGAGCACATCGCCAGGTCACAGGCGCTGAAGTCCGGCGACATAGCCCTCGTGCTCGGCGGAGGCGGCGGTTTCACCTGGTCGTGCGCCGTCCTGGAAGCCCTGTAACCGCAGGGCGGGTCCGCCCGGAGCACCTCCGGCATCAGGTCATTTCTCTTCCCGGCGGGCGCCTGCGCCCCAGGCCGGAGCGAAAGGAAAGCTGAGCAGTGAGCAACGCATACGACGTGATCATCAACGGCGCGAGCGTCGGCGGATGTACCGCGGCCATTCTCTACGCACGGCAAGGGGCCCGGGTGGCTCTGCTGGAGCGCCGCTCCGACATGAACGCCCACAAAGTCCTGTGCACCCACTACATCCAGGCCTCCGCCTACCCCGTCATGGCCGCGACAGGCCTCGACAAGGCGCTGGAGCAGGTCGGCGCCATTCCCAACACGGCCCACTACTGGACCCGTTGGGGCTGGATCACCCCGCCGCACGAGCCGGCCGGAGCACACGGCTACAGCGTGCGCAGGGAAACCCTCGACCCCCTGCTGCGGAGCCTGGCCGCCGGAACCGAGGGCGTGGACCTGAAGCTCGGTCACACGGTGAACGAACTCCTCGTCGAGGACGGCCGCGTCGTGGGAGCCGCCGGGACCGCGGGCGAGGAAGCCTTCTCCCTGCGCGCCCGACTCGTCGTCGGCGCTGACGGCAAGGAGTCGACGGTCGCCCGGCTGGCGGGAGCCCCGACCGCGACGACGGAGAACGGCCGCTTCAGCTACTTCGCCTACTTCAAGGGCCTTGCCCGGCCGGTGGGCGACGCCGCGCGCGTCTACTACCTGGAGCCCGACAACGCCTACGTCATGCCCATGGAGGACGACGTCACCGTCATCGCGGCCGTCGTGTCCAAAGCGCGCCTGGACGAGTTCAAGGCCGACCTGGAGGGCGCGTACCTGAACTTCGTACGCTCCCTGCCCGACGCCCCGGCCATCGACGACGCCGAACGCATATCCAAGATCATCGGAACGGTCAACTACCCGCTGGTCTCCCGCGAGCCGGCCGGCGCCGGATACGCCCTGATCGGCGACGCCGCCCTGACCAGCGACCCGCTGGCGGCCGTGGGCTGCGCGTGGGCCATGCAGTCCGCCCAGTGGCTGGTCTCCCGGAGCGCTCCCGCCGTGACCGGCGGCGGTGACGCGACATCCGGCGCCGCCCTCGACACCGCCCTCGCGGAGTACAGCGCGCGGCACGCCGCGGAGACCGGGCCGCACCACCACCTCATCGCCGACTTCGCCACGGCCCGTCCGTTCAACGAGATCGAGGAGTTCTCCTTCGCCGCCGCCGCACGCGACGTCCGGATGGCCGCCCACTTCCACACCTTCGGCTCCCGGCTCATGACGGTGGAGGAGTTCCTGTCCCCCGAGATCGTGGCGCAGATGGAGAAGGTCAACGGGCACGGCCTGTCCGACGCGGTGCTCCGGCAACTGGCGGGCGAGGACGAGGCGGGCGCCGGCCACGAGGCCGCCGACGACGCGTTCGAAGGAGTCGCACGATGAGCCGGACCACCAACGAGGGCCACGCCCCCCAGGAACTGTGGGACGCCTGGAACCGGCTCTGGAACGGCGACTACGCCATCGCCGACGACTACGTCTCCCGGACCATGCGGGTCAACATCCCCGAGTTCGGCATGCCCGATCCCGCGACGCTGGGCGACGGCCCGCAGATCGCCGCCTGGATAGCGGCCTTCCGGTCCTCGTACGAAGACGACGCCGCCATCACGGGCGAGCTCGGCCCCTTCTTCGTGGGCGACTACGCCATCGGCCGCTGGGTCTTCCGCGGCACCTGGACAGGGGGCAGGCCCGCCACCGCCACGGTCGCACCGGGCACCGAGGTCACCTTCCGCGGAGTGGACATCCTCCGCTTCGAGGACGGCCGGATCGCCGAGTACTGGCTCACCGACGACCAGCTCGACCTCTACGCCCAGCTCGGCGCGGTGGGCGACGCCGGGTCCGGGGCCCCGCAGCAGGCGGCACTGCCCGCCCGGCTGGCCGGCCTCGGCCCGGACGCCGCCCGCGCCGTACTGGTGGAGCGGGCGCTGGACCTGGCGGCCGAACTCCTGGAGGACGAGCAGGTGAGTGCCGCCGCCGGCACCGAGACCTTCCTCGCCCTCGGCCTCGACTCCCTCACCGCGGTCGAGCTGCACGACCGCCTGCAGACGGAGACAGGTCTGCGGCTGCCCGCCACGATGGCCTTCGACTTCCCGACGCCCCAGGCCCTGGCCGGTTACCTCTGGACGCGTCTGGACGGGACGCCCGCCGACTCCGCGGATCCGTTCGACGCGCTCGCACGGCTGGAGGAACTGGCCCCCGCACTCGCCGGGAACGGTCAGGAAGCGCTCCGTGACGAGATGAGGGAACGCCTCGGCAGCCTGGCGAAACGCCTCGCCCCGCCGGCCGCCGCGGCCCGGGAGCAGATCGAAGAGGCCACCGCCGCGGAACTGTTCGCCTACCTCGACAGCAGGCTCGGCCCGGCCGAGCACTCCGGTTGACCGTCGCCGCCAGACGCGCCAGCCCCTCACGCCGAGCAGAGAGATGAAGCGCATGTCCGACGAAGCGAGACTCCTGCAGTACCTCAAGCGCACCACCGCCGGACTGAACCAGGCCGAGGCCCGCCTGCGCGAGGTCGAGGAGCACGCCCGCGAGCCCCTGGCCATCGTGGGCATGAGCTGCCGTTTCCCCGGGGACGTGAGCACCCCGGACGAGCTGTGGAACCTGGTCGACGAGGGCCGGGACGCCATCACCGGCTTCCCCACCGACCGGGGCTGGGACCTGGAGAACATCTACGACCCGGACCCGTCCCGCATCGGCAAGAGCTACGTCAGGGACGGAGGGTTCCTGCACGACGCGTCCGAGTTCGACCCGGCCTTCTTCGGCATCTCGCCCCGGGAGGCCCTGACGATCGACCCGCAGCAGCGGCTCCTCCTGGAGACCACCTGGGAGGCGTTCGAGGACGCCGGGATCGTCGCCGACGACATGCGCGGCACCGACACGGGCGTGTTCGTGGGCATCATGTGCGACGAGTACGGACTGCGTTTCCTCAAGACGCCGATCGAGGGCATCGACGGCTACCTCGGTGTGGGCAGCGCCGGCAGCGTCGCCTCCGGCCGTATCTCCTACACCTACGGCTTCGACGGCCCGGCGGTCACCGTCAACACGGCCTGCTCCTCCTCGCTCGTCGCCCTGCATCTCGCGGGGCAGTCCCTGCACCGCGACGAGTGCTCGCTCGCCGTCGTGAGCGGCGTGATGCTGATGGCGACACCGTTCTCCTTCACCGAGTTCAGCCGTCAGCGCGGACTCGCCCCGGACGGGCGGGCCAAGTCGTACGCGGAGGGCGCCGACGGCACCGCGTGGGCCGAGGGCGCCGGAACGCTCCTCGTCGAACGGCTGTCGGACGCCCGCCGCAACGGCCACCGCGTCCTCGCGGTCGTCCGGGGATCCGCCGTCAACCAGGACGGCGCCAGCAACGGACTGACCGCCCCGCACGGCCCCTCGCAGGAGAAGCTGATCCGCGAGGCCCTGGCATCCGCCGGACTCACCCCCGCCGACGTCGACGCCGTCGAGGGCCACGGAACGGGCACCAGGCTCGGTGACCCGATCGAGGCGCAGGCACTCCTGGCCACCTACGGACAAGGGCGTACGGAAAGCCCCCTGTGGCTCGGTTCGCTCAAGTCGAACACCGGGCACACGCAGTCCGCCGCCGGTGTCGGCGGAGTCATCAAGATGGTCAAGGCGATGGAACACGGGCGGCTGCCCAAGACCCTCCACGTCGACGCGCCGAGCTCGCACGTGGACTGGGAGAGCGGCGGGGTACGCCTGCTGACCGAGCCGGTGCCGTGGCCCCGGGCGGGCCGGCCGCGCCGCGCGGGTGTCTCCTCGTTCGGCATCAGCGGTACGAACGCCCACGTCATCATCGAGGAGCCGCCGGTATCGGAGGCCCCCGTGCCGCCGCCCGTCGACGGAGCGCTGGTCCCGTGGATCATCTCGGCCCGCAGCGCCGAGGCCCTGCGCGGCCAGGCGGCCAAGCTGCACACGGCACTCGCGGCCCAGCACACGGCGGACGCCGCTCTCACCCTCGCCACCGCCCGGACGCCGATGGAGCACCGCGCCGTCGTCATCGGCGACGACGCCGCCGAACTGCTGCGCGGCGTGGAAGCCGTCGCGGCCGGCGCCTCCGCGAGGCATGTCGTGCGCGGAACCACCCGCAACACCGGCCGCACCGCCTTCCTGTTCACCGGCCAGGGAAGCCAGCGGCTGCGGATGGGGCTGGAGCTGCACGCCGCCCACCCCGCGTTCGCCACGGCCTTCGACGCCGTGTGCGACGCCCTCGACGCACACCTCGACGTACCGCTCACCAAGATCCTCTTCGCCGAGGACGACCCCGAACAGCTCCTGAACCGCACCGAGTTCACCCAGCCCGCGCTCTTCGCGTTCGAGGTGGCGCTCTACCGGCTCGCCGAGTCCTGGGGCATTCGACCCGACTACGTCACCGGGCACTCCATCGGCGAGATCGCAGCCGCCCACGTGGCCGGAGTCCTGTCCCTGGCCGACGCGGCCGAGCTGGTCGTGGCCCGCGGCCGGCTCATGCAGGCACTGCCCGGCGGCGGTGCCATGACCGCCGTCCAGGCGACCGAGGCGGAGGCGCTGGCCGCCCTCGCCGGCCGTGAGCACCTCGCGTCGATCGCGGCGCTCAACGGCCCGCGGTCCGTCGTCCTGTCCGGCGACGGGGACGTCGTGGCCGAGATCGCCGGGAAGTTCCGGGATCAGGGCCGCAGGACCAAGGACCTGCCGGTCAGCCACGCGTTCCACTCGCCCCACATGGACGGCATGCTCGACGAGTTCGCCGCGGTGGTGGCCGGACTGTCGTTCTCGGCACCCCGGATCCCCCTGGTGTCCGACGTGACGGGCGCACTCGCCACCGCCGAGGAACTGTGCCGCCCCGGCTACTGGGCCGAGCACGTGCGTCGCCCCGTGCGGTTCCACGACGCCGTCGAGACCCTCTACGCGGAGCGCGTGCGCACGTTCGTGGAGATCGGGCCGGACGGCACACTCTCCGGCCTGGTCAAGGTCTGCCTCGGCGACGAGCGTCAGGCCCTGGTCGTACCGCTGTCGCGGCGCGGCCGCCCCGAGCCGTCGGCCGCGCTCACCGCGCTGGCCGAGCTCTTCGTCCACGGCGTCGCCCCCGACTGGCAGACCGTCCTCGCCGGTCTCGGCGGACGCCGCGTCGACCTGCCGACGTACGCCTTCCAGCGCGAGCGCTACTGGCTGGACGAGCCCACCACGGCGGGGGACATCACCGCGGTCGGGCTCAGCTCCGCCGAGCATCCGCTGCTCGGAGCGGTGACGCACCTCGCCTCCGACGACAGCGTGGTGTTCTCCGGCAGGCTGTCCCGGCAGTCGCACCCGTGGCTCGCCGACCACGTCGTCCACGACACGGTCCTCGTGCCCGGCACCGCGCTGCTGGAACTGGCCACCCGGGCCGCCGCCCACGTCGACTGCGACGTCGTGGAGGAACTGACCCTCCAGGAGCCGCTGGTACTTCCCGCGCAGGGCGGCGTCCGCCTGCAGCTCACCGTGGGCCCGCACGAGGAGGGCGGCCGCCGCCCGGTCGTCCTCCACTCCCTCCCCGACGAGGGGGCGGAGGAGAACGCCTGGACCCGGCACGCCGCCGGCTGGCTGGCCGCTCCGCCCACCGCCGATGCCCCGGAGGGGCTGACGGACTGGCCTCCGCACGACGCCTCCGAGGTGGATCTGGAGGGCCTGTACGACCGCCTGGCCGACACCGGCTTCGGCTACGGGCCGGCCTTCCAGGGGCTGCGCGCCGTGTGGCAACGTGACGACGAGCTGTTCGCCGAGGTCGCGCTGCCCGCCGAACAGCGGGACGAGGCGGGCGCCTTCGGCCTGCACCCGGCGCTGCTCGACGCCGCCCTCCATGCCCTGGCCTGGGCAGGCATCCGTGACGGCGACGCCGAGGGGCGGCTCCCGTTCTCCTGGAACGGCGTACGTCTGCACGCTGTCGGAGCCGCCTCGCTGCGCGTGCGGTTCTCCCGCGAGAACCCCGACTCGATCGCCCTGACCGTCGCGGACCAGGAGGGCAACGCCGTCGCCTCGGTGGACTCCTTCGTCTCCCGCCGGGTCGCCGGGGACCGGATCGGCGGGGACCGCCGTACCTTCAACGACGCGCTGTTCCAGGTCGACTGGGTGCCGGCCGGCGCCACCGGCGCGGCCTCGGCCGCCGAGGAGAGCGTCCAGTACTACGCCTCCCCGGCGCAGTTGGCCGCCGCCCTCGCCACGGACTCCGTCACCGCCGCGACCACGGTCGTGGACTGCGTCGCGGGCGCGTCGGACGAGCTCGCCGCCGCGGTCAGGACCACCACCGGCGAGGTGCTGGACCTGTTGCAGCAGTGGCTCGACCGAGGGCCCGAGGCCCCCGCCCGACTCGCTCTCGTCACCCGGGGGGCGATCGCGGCCGGCCCCGAGGGGGACGTGAGCGACCTGGCCGCCGCCGCCGTGTGGGGACTGGTCCGCTCGGCCCAGTCCGAGGCCCCCGGACGGTTCGTCCTGATCGACCACGACCGGCCCGCCGCTGGACCGGACAACCCGGCCCTGCCCGCGGCCCTCGCCTCCGGCGAACCCCAACTGGCCGTACGTGACGGCGTGCTGCTGACGCCGCGGCTGAGGACCAAGACCGTATCGGTGACCGGCGCCGACCCCGCCGCCTGGCAGGGCACCGTCCTGATGACCGGCGGCACCGGCGGCCTCGGCGCACTGCTCGCCCGCCACCTGGTGACGGAACACGGGGCGCGCCGCCTCCTCCTCGTCAGCCGCCGGGGTCCGCGGGCAGAGGGCGCCGAGAGCCTGGTCGCCGAGCTGGCCGGACTCGGCGCCTCCGCCACCGTGGTGTCCTGCGATGTCACCGACCGCGGGGCGCTGGCCGGGCTGCTGGCCACGATCCCCGCGGAACACCCGCTCACCGCCGTGATCCACACGGCGGGCGTGCTGGACGACGGGATCCTGACCTCGCTCACCCCCGCGCGACTCGACAAGGTGCTCGCCCCCAAGGTCGATGCCGCCCTGCACCTGCACGAGCTCACCCAGGACATGGACCTGGGCGCCTTCGTGCTCTTCTCCTCGGTCGCCGGCACCCTCGGCAGCCCCGGACAGGGCAGCTACGCGGCGGGCAACGCCTTCCTCGACGCCCTCGCGCACCACCGTGCCCGGCGCGGCCTGCCCGCGACCTCGCTGGCCTGGGGCGTCTGGGAGCCCACCGGCGGTATGGCCGACACGCTCCAGGCCGCGGACCTCAAGCGGATGGAGCGCTACGGCGTCCTGCCCGTCTCCGCCGAACTGGGCATGGCGCTCTTCGACGCGGCATGCGACGACCCTGCCGCCGCCCTGGTGCCGGTACGGCTGGACCGCAAGGCCCTGCGCGCCTCCGGCCAGGCACTGCCGCCGCTGCTCCGTGGACTCGTCAGGACCGCCGCCCGGCGCGCCGGCGGCGGGGCGCAGTCGGCCTCGTCCGCCACCGTCGGCCCGGCGTCGGCCGAGTCCCTGCGCGAGAAGCTGGCGGGGCTGCCCGAGGACCGCCGGCTCAAGGCGGTCACCGACACCGTGCAGGACATCGTCGCCGCCGTACTCGGCCACAGCGACGTCGACGCCATCGACGCCGAAGCCCCCTTCCGGGACCTCGGTTTCGATTCGCTGACCTCGCTGGAGCTGCGCAACGCGCTGAACCGGGCGACCGGCCTGCGGCTGCCGGCGACCGTCGTCTTCGACCGGCCGAGCGTCGACGATCTGTCGAAGCACGTCTTCGACCAGCTGGGCGTCCTCGCGCCCGGCGCCCCCGCACCGGCCGCTCCGTCGGGCACCCTGGTCACGCTCTTCCGCTCCGCACACGAGAACGGGCGGCTCGACCGGGCCATCGAGCTGCTGATGTCGGCGGCGGGGATCCGCCGGGGCTCCGAGGACGTGGTGCCGCTGCCGCCGTTCCCGCCCGCCACCGGCCCGGACCGGGCTCCGGTCATCGTCTGCTTCCCGTCGATGATCGCCATCTCGGGTCCTCAGGAGTACGACCAGTTCACCGTGCACCTCGACGGCCGGGCCGTCTCGGTCCCCGCGCTCCCGGGGTTCGCCCCGGGGCAGCCGCTGCCGTCCTCGCTGCCGGCCCTCGTCGACGCGCTGGCCCACGGTGCGGCCCGGCTCGCCGACGGCAGGCCGCTGGTGCTGCTGGGCCGGTCCACGGGCGGCTGGATCGCGCATGCCGTCGCCCAGCGGCTGGCCGAGCAGGGCACGGCCCCGCGGTCCGTCGTGCTGATCGACACCCTGGCCTGCCCGCTGGACATCGCCGATCTGTCCATGGTCGCCGACCAGATGCTGGACGAGCACAGCAGCCAGTGGCTCGACGACGACCGGCTCGTGGCGATGGGCGGCTACATCCAGCTCTTCGAGGGGTGGACCCCGCAGCGGCTGTCCGTGCCCACCCTCCTCGTGCGGGCCACGGAGCGCGGCGACACGCACGACCGGCCGCGCTGGGCGCTCGCGGACACCACGGTGGACGTTCCGGGCGACCACTTCACCGTGCTGGCGGAGCACGCGGGGACGACCGCGCGGGCCGTCACCGGCTGGCTGGACCCGGTCCTGGCCGACGGGACGGACCAGGACGGAGCCCGGTCATGACCGCTCCGATCGCCACCCTCGAACGGGTGGAGAGCCATCTGCCGGACCGCCGGGTCGCCATCGAGACCCTGTCGGGAGCGCTCGGCCTGAGCCGGGCCAAGCTCTCACTGTTCCGCAAGGTCCACGGCCTGCACACCCTGCACCAGGACCCCGGGGCATCGCTGTTCGACCTGCTCCTGCCGGCCGCCCGGCGGGTGGTCGCGAGCCTCGACGACCCACGCCGGATCCGCTTCGTGATCTACGCGCACGCCATCCACGAGGTCGCGCCCGCCGGGTTCGACGCGGCCACCGTTCTGCGCGACGCACTGGGCCTGGGCCACGCGGAGGCGTTCGCGCTGAGCCAGCAGAACTGCGCCGGAGGACTCGGAGCCGTCGAGGTCGCGTCCCGGCTCCTCGCCGACGGCGACCCGGCCGACCGGACCCTGCTGGTGATCGGCGACAAGCCCCACTCGCCGCTGATCCAGAAAGTGCCGAACACGGCCCTCATGGGAGAGGGCGCCGCGGCCTGCCTGATCGCCGCGTCCGGTCCAGGAGACCCCGTCCTCTCCCATGTCAGCCGCACCCTGGGGGAGTACGCGCAACTGATCTCCCTGTCCCCGGAGGAAGCCGCGCTGTACGGCAAGGCGTACGCGCCGGTGCTCGCCGACGTGATGCGCGGGGCGGTGCGGGAGGCCGGCCTCGCCCTGGACGACATCGACCTGGTCATCCCGCACAACGTCAACATGATGGCCTGGCGCAACACCATCGGCGAGCTGGGCATCACCCCGGACCGGGTGTTCCTGGAGAACATCCCCCGCTACAGCCACTGCTTCGCCGCCGACCCGTTCGTCAACTACACGACCCTGCTGGCCACGGGACGTCTCGTCGCCGGCCGCCACTACCTGATGGCCGGCGTCGGCGCGGGGGCGACCTTCACCGCCCTGGCACTGACCCACCGGGGAGGTGCGAGGTGACAGCCACCGAGCGGAGCCGGACCGGCCTGCCCTACGAACCTGGAGAGTCTGCGATGAAGGCGTCCGTCACGACCCTGGAGGCCGTGGAATCCTTCGCTCCGGAGCGGATCGTGCCCATCGGCCAACTGGCCGACCGGCTCGGCCTGCGCCGGACGAAGCTCCGTCTCTTCGAACGCGTCCACGGACTCAAGGAGATCCGTTTCGACCCCGACCTCGACCTGTTCGACGTGGTGCTGCCGGCGGCCCGCCGGATCACGGCCGACCCACGGGTCCGGGACCGGCTCAAGTACGTCGTCTACGCGCACACCACACAGGCGGTGGCGCCGGCCCACATCAGCCCCGCCCAGGAGATCAAGGACCGCCTGGGGCTGGCCGGCGTCGAGGCGTTCGCGCTGAGCCAGCAGAACTGCGCCAGCGGCATCGCGGCCGTGGACACCGCCGCGGAACTGCTCAGGGCGGAGGGCGGTCCCGGCGACTGCGCTCTGGTGATCACCGGCGAGCAGGCCTTCTCGCCCCAGATCCAGCTCATCCCCGACGTCGCCATCATGGGCGACGCCGGAGCGGCCTGCCTGGTGACGCTCGACGGCGGGGGTGACCGGGTGCTCTCGTACGCCACCCGCACCCTGGGCGAGTTCTCGGCGGCCATGCTCCTCGACGAGGAACGGTCGCTGGAGGTCAGCAAGTTCTACGCGCCGGTGCTCGCCGAGGTCGTCCAGGAGGCCGTGACACGGGCGGGGATGACGCTCCCCGACATCGACCTGATCATCCCGCACAACGTCAACCTCCAGTCCTGGCGTCAGACCATCGGTGAGCTGGGCATCGACCGCTCGCAGGTGTTCCTCGACAACGTCGAGCGCTACAGCCACTGCTTCGCCTCGGACGTGTTCCTCAACTACACCACGCTGCGCGACGCCGGCCGCCTGACCCTCGGGCGTAACTACGTGTTCGCCACGGTCGGGCTCGGAGCCACCTTCGCCGCCATGGTGATCACCCATCAGCAGACCGGCCCGGACGGGGAGACCTCATGAGCACCGTCGGTGAACTCCAGGTGCAGGGACTGCCCGTCTCCGAGATCGCCGCGGAGTTCGGCACGCCGCTGTACGTCTACGACGCCGACGTGCTGCGGGACGTCTACCAGGGGCTGCGGAACCGCATGCACCCCGGCGTCGACATCTTCCTCTCCCTCAAGGCCAACCCGAACATCAGCGTCATCGGCTTCCTCGGCACCCTGGGGGCAGGAGCCGAGGTCTCCTCGCTGGCGGAACTGGAGACGGCCCGCCGCGCCGGGATCGCCCCGCAGAACACGATCTTCCTCGGTCCGGGCAAGACCCGGGCCGAACTGGAAGCGTGCGTGGCCGCCGGCCTGCACGCCATCGTCTGCGAGTCGCTGGAGGAAGTCGAGGCACTCGACGACCTGGCCGTCGCCGCCGGGCGCGACCGGCTTCCGGTGATGCTGCGCGTCAACCCGGACTTCCGGACCAAGGGGTCGGGACTGGCCATGGGCGGAAAGCCCCGGCAGTTCGGCATCGATGTGGCTGACGTGCGCACGGCGCAGCGACGTCTGAAGGGGCTGCGCCGGGTTCATGTCATGGGCCTGCACGCCTACATGGGCACCCGCTTCCTCAACCACGAGGACCTGGTCCACAACACCCGGGAGATCCTGGCGACGGCCGAGTCGCTGTCGTCGGAGACCGGTATCGAGCTCAGGACCGTCGACTTCGGTGGCGGCTTCGGCGTCCCGTACTTCGACAACGAGACCGGGCTGGACCTCCCCGCACTGACCGACGGCATCAACGACGTGGTCGCGGAGTTCCTCGAAGGGCGCCCCGAGTGCCGCCTCATCAACGAACTCGGCCGCTATCTCACCGCACCGTGCGGCACCTACGTCACCCGGGCGCTGTTCGTGAAGGAGTCGATGGGCGAACAGTTCGTCGTCGCCGACGGCGGCACCAACCACCACATGGCCGCGGTGGGCGTAGGCAGCTTCGTCAAGCGCAACTTCCCCATCCGCTCCCTGACCCGGTACGCCGAGGAGCCCGTCGGCACCTACACGGTCACGGGGCCGCTGTGCACGCCCAACGACGTGATCGGCAAGCGGGTGGCACTGCCTCCCGTCGCCGCCGGCGACCTCATCGGGGTCGAACTCTCCGGCGCGTACGGCCCCTCGGCCTCCCCGGGACTCTTCCTGAGCCACGGATTCCCCGCGGAGGTCATGGTCCACAACGGCGCCGCCCACCTGGTGCGGAGCCGGGACACCGTCGAGGACCTCCTCGGCAAGCAACGACTCATCGACTTCTGACCACTACCGAGGAGCATGACCATGGACAACAGCACGATCGTGGCGCAGGTCGAGACCGCGCTCAGCGAGGTACTGGAGCGGGAGGTCACCGGGCTGACCGAGGACGTCCGCCTCTTCGAGGACCTGCATCTGGACTCCACCTCCGTGATGGAGATGCTGATGGAGCTGGAGGACAGCATGAAGATCGTCATAGACCCCGAGAACCTCGACATGGAGGACTTCCAGACCATCAGCACCCTCACCGGGTACCTGCGGCGGATCAGCCCCGAGCCGCAGGGCGCGGGTGAATGACATGACGACCGTAGCCGCGTCTTCCGCCGTCCGGGCTCCGGACGGCAGACCCTTCCACGAGGACTCGGCCGTCCTCGGCTTCTACCGCGACCTGGTGGAGCCGTTCGGCTCGACCGTGGACGAGCGGTTGCTGCGCGACGGCCGCAACGTGTTCCACAAGGACCTGGTCGACCGGCTCGTGGGGAGCGAGGACATCGACGGCGCCGCCGATCTGGTCGTCGTCACCCACGCGCTGCCCGACGTGCACCCCTTCACCGCGGTCGCCTCGCACCTCAACATGCTGCTCGGCGGGGGCGCGCAGAGCTTCAGCATCAGCGAACAGGGACTGGCGGCCCCCTTCACCGCGCTGCGGATCATCGCCGCCTTCCAGCGCGGCGGCCGGTCCGAGCGCGCGGTGCTCGCGGTGCTGGAGCAGACCACGCTGCCGACGCCGCACCCGCTGGTGGATGCCGGAGGCCTGGTGGACTCCGGCGCGCTCCTCGTGCTCGAACGCGGCGAGGGCCCGGGGGTGGGCGGCGTCGAGTCCTTCGACGACGAGGAGGCCACAGCGGCCCGCCTGGGGGAACTGGCCTCGGACGGCGGCGCCGACACCCTGATCGTCCTGGGCCCCTGGGTCCCGGAGCAGGCACCGGGAGTGGAGGCGCTCAGCCACCGGGTCGCACCCGGCAGCTACTGCACCAGCGTCTGGCTCGACCTGGCACAGCACTGGCAGGAGTGGCAGCGCGACCACCGGCGGGTCGTCCTCTGCGACATCGACCCGCTGTCCGGCAGTGGCCATCTGGCCCTGCTCATCAATCCCGCGCACGTCGCGGCGTAGGGGCGGACGCCGGATGCGCATCGGGGTCGACGTGCTCGCCATCGGCGAACTGGACCGGCTGCACACCCGCGGCTGGTTCCGGCGGCACACCTACGACCAGGAGGAGCTGGAGCTGGCCGGGGCGCTGTCGCCCAGCCGCGAACGGGAGTTCCTCGCGGGCCGGTTCGCCGCCAAGGAGGCCGTCCTGAAGGTCCTGGGAACGGGCTTCGGAAACGGAATCAGCCCCGCGCACGTCCGCGTACTGCGCGACGGCCGCTCCGCCCCCGTCGTCCGGCTGACCGGAGCGGCCGCGCGGCGGGCGGCCGAGCTGGGGATCGGCACCATCTCGGTCTCCATCGCCCACAAGGACGAGTGCGTGGTCGCCGTGGCGATCGGCGGATCCTCCCCGGACGACACGGCACTCGGCCCCGACCGGGCGGCGGCGGTCACCCGGATCGCCCTGCGGAAGATCGCCCGCTCACAACCCGACATCGGAAAAGCGAGGAACCGCAATGCCTGAGGAAGTCACCGCCACCCTCCGGGTGCGCATGAGCCAGCAGGACGCCCATTACGGCGGCAGTCTGGTCGACGGCGCCCGGCTGCTGCGGTTGTTCGGGGACCTCGTCACCGAGATAACCATCCGCAGCGACGGCGACGAGGGTCTGCTCACCGAATACCGTCGGGTCGAGTTCCTCGCCCCGGTGTACGCGGGGGACTACATCGAGGCCACCGCACGACTGGTCGGCCGCAGCCGACTGCGCAGAACCGTCGAGTTCACCGCGTACAAGACCATAGTGTCCACGTACGAACTCGGACCCACCAGAGCCGAGGCATCGGAAGAGCCGGCGCTGGTCTGCCGCGCCGTCGGCACCGCGGTCGTCCCCCCGGCCGCCGCGCGCCGCAACACCACCCCCACACGGATCCCGGCCCAGAACCTCCCGTCCCGCGTGTGAGCGGGCACCCCCCAAGACGACCGAAGGACTGTTCCTCATGACCACCCCCACATCGGCCCCGGCCCTGCCGGGCCGTGTGCTGGCCGTTGCCGTGTGCAGCGCGTTCCTCGTCGGCCTCGACTCGATGATCACGGTTCCGCTGATTCCCGAGATCGCGGCCGACACGGACACCGCCGCCCGTGCGGGCGGTCTGTTCGTCAGTGCCTACGCGCTGCTCTTCGCCCTCGTGGCACCGCTGTGCGGCGCGATGTCGGACCGTCTGGGACGGCGCCGGATTCTCTGCACCGGCCTGGTGATCTTCGCGCTGGCCAACGTGCTCACCGGCCTGGGCGGGGACTTCACCGTCATCCTGATCAGCCGTGCCGTGGCCGGCCTCGGCTCGGCCATGATCATGCCCAGCGTCTACGCCATGATCGCCGAGAACTTCCCGTTCGAGAAGCGCGGCAAGATCATGGGCATCGTCGTGGCCGGGCTGCTCAGCTCCACCGTGCTCGGCGTACCGCTCGGCGCCTACCTCGCGTACCTGATGAGCTGGCGCGCGGCGTTCGTCGCCGTCGCGGTCGTCGCTGCCGCCGTCTACCTGATGGTCCTGGTACGGCTCCCGGTCATGGCCCCCAAGGATCCGCAGGAGCGCGCTCCGGGCAACCCGGTGGCGAGCTACCTCGGCATGATCCGCCGCGCCGTCACCACACCCGCCCTGCTCTGCGTACTGGGCTCGACGCTGCTGTGGAGCGCCGCCCTGTACGGCATGTTCTCCAACATCGGCATCTTCTTCGCCGAGCGCTTCGACTTCAACGAGGCGCAGACCGGATTCGCGATCATGGGATCCGGGGCGGGCAGCATGGCCGGCGCCCTCCTCGGCGGACGGATCGCCGACCGGCTGGGCAAGCGCCGCGTGCTCGTCGCCGCCGCGCTGGTCGCCGCCGCGGGGGTGAGCGCCGTACCGTTGATCGGCGAGAACCTCGTCCCCGTGCTCATCGTGTTCATCCTGTGGGGCACCGCTGTCGGCGTGGGCCAGCCGGTCCTCAACACCCTGGTGAGCGAGCTGCGCCCGGAGATGCGCGGCACCGCCCTGGCCCTCAACGGCTCGGCCCAGTACGCCGGAATGATGCTGGCCACCAGTATCGCGGCGGCCCTCCTCCAGGGCAGCTTCTCCTTCACCACGATCGGCGTGCTCTGCGGAGTCTGCGCCCTGGCCGTCCTGCCCCTGCTGATCGGGGTACGGGTCACCGCGCCCCAGAAGGCCCCGGCACAGCCTGCTCCCGGGACGGAGGCCTCCGCATGAGCGCCCCCGCCGGACAGGAGACGGATCACGGGAAGATCCTCTTCGAGAGGTTCGTCGACCTGTGGAACGGCGAGGTCGACTTCGCGGACACCGCGGAGTTCATCGCCGACGAGTTCACCGTGCACAGCGCCGAACTCGCCCGGTACCTGGGCTTCCCCGACTCCAACCACATCACCACCCGGGACGGTCTGCTCGACTGGGTCCGCGCCGTGCGCGGGCTCCTCCACGACGTGCGGTTCACGACCGACCCCGGCCCCATCAGGGACGGCGACCACGTGGCCGGCGGCTACACCGTCACCGGGACGTACGCCGGCGGAGCCCCCACCGCGACCGTCGAGCCCGGCACCCCGGTCCGCTACGCGGGCATGTCCATCGTCCGCCTTCAGGACGGCAAGCTCGCCGAGTACTGGGTGCTCTCGGACGGCCTCGGCCTCCTGTCCCAGCTGGGAGCTGTGCGCACCCCCTGACCGCCCGTACTCCAAGGATGCTGACCCATGTCTGAGATATCCCTGCTGCACGATGTGCTGGACTCGGCCGCCGAACGGTGGCCGGACCGCCCAGCCGTGTCCCGGCTCGGCACGACCGCGACCTATGCCGAGCTGCGGGACAGCAGCCTGCGGCTCGCCGCACGGCTCCACTCCGAGGGCGTCTCCCGGGGCCGGCGGCTCGTCGTCTCCCTGCCGCCCGGCCCGCTGGTGCCCGCGCTCGTCTTCGCGGCCTCACGCGTGGGCGCCGTCTACACGGTCCTCCACGAGCAGGTCGTCGGAGCGCCGCTGGAGCACGTGCTCCGCGACAGCGAGCCCACGCTCGTCGTGGCCGCCGACACCTCGGTGCTGGACACCGCCCGCGCCCGGGGCATCACCACGGTCTCCGCCGCCGACGCCCAGGCCACCGCGTTCCCGGCCACGGCCACGCCGGTCCCCGCCGCGGAGCTGCTGCCCGCCCCCCTCGCCGTCGACCCGCTCTCGCTCATCTACACCTCGGGCACCACCTCGGCGCCCAAGGCCGTGGTGAGCACACACCAGCAGGCCGTGTTCGCCGCCCAAGCGATCCAGCAGGTTCTGAACTACCGCGCCGACGACGTCGTCTACTGCCCGCTGCCGCTGTCCTTCGACTACGGGCTCTACCAGCTGTTCCTCGGCGCGCTCAGCGGAGCCCACGTCGTGCTGGGCAGCGCGGCCGAAGCCGGGCCCGCACTGCTGCGCAGCCTCCTGGACAGCGGCGCGACCGTGCTGCCTGCCGTCCCCTCGGTCGCCGAATCACTGGCCTGGCTGCTGGGGCGTGCCTCCCGGCGGCCCGCCCTGCGCCTGGTCACCAACACCGGGGCGGCCCTGTCCACCGAGACGCTCAACGCACTGCGCGCGGCGATACCGGGGCTGAAGGGGCAGGTGATGTTCGGGCTGACCGAGTGCAAGCGCGCCACCATCATGCCCCCGGACGGCGACCTGCTGCGCCCCGGATCCTGCGGCCTGCCGCTGCCCGGCACCGAGGTCTTCACCGTCGACGACGAGGGAAACCGACTGCCCGCCGGGGAGACCGGCGAGATCACGGTCCGAGGCCCGCACGTCATGTCCGGCTACTGGCGGCGCCCCGAACTGAACGCGCAGAGGTTCCCGCGGCGCGACGGTCTCTTCCCCGAACTGCGCACCGGCGACTACGGCCGACTGGACGAGGACGGCTACCTGTACTTCTCCGGGCGCCGGGACGACCTCTACAAGGAGCGCGGCTTCCGGGTCAGTGCCACCGAGGTGGAAGCCGCGGCCCACCGCATCCCGGAGGTCGTCTCCGCCGCCGTCATCCCTCCGTCCGGAAAGAAGTCGGCGCTCCTCGTCGTGGTCACCGATCTGGACCCCCAGGCCGTCCTCCAGCGGATGCAGGACCAGATCGAGGAGTTCAAGATTCCGCGCCGCTGCGTGGTGCTCGACGCCCTGCCCCTGAGCCGCAACGGAAAGGTCGACCGCAAGGAACTGACGGCCCTCCTGGAGGAGCGGGCCCGCCCCTCCTCCGTGGGCACGGGCTGAGGAGGGGCGGGGCCGGCGGTTGCCGCCACGTCAGCGGACGACGTCGAAGACGTTCTTCTGGATGCCGTTGGCGTACGCCTCGTGCTCGACCAGCTTCAGCTTCTGCGCGTCCTTGTCCGTCGCGCTGAACAGGCGCTTGCCCGCGCCGAGCAGGAGCGGGAAGACGAGCAGGTGGTAACGGTCGATCAGGTCGGCGTCCGCGAGGTTCCGGTTCAGCTCGGTGCTGCCGTGGACGATGATCGGGCCGCCCTCGGTCTCCTTCAGGGCGGCCACCTCGTCGAGCGACCGCAGGATCGTGGTCTCGCCCCAGTCGGACACCAGGTCGCCGTCGGTCAGCTTGGTGGAGACGACGTACTTCGGCATCGCCTTGTACCCCGTGAACTCCTCCATGCCCGGCCACACCGGGCTGAACGCCTCGTAGCTCGCCCGGCCCATCAGCAGGGCGGTGGCCTCGTCCTGTTCCCGGCTCTTGAGTTCGTACGCCTCCGGCAGGAACTCCACGTCCTTGAACGTCCACCCCGAGTTCCGGTAGCCGGGCTCGCCGCCGGGGGCCTCCATGACGCCGTCGAGCGAAACGAAGGCGGTGCGCATCAGGTCTCCTGGCTGTGTCGTGGCGGGCCCCGGTCGGTGCCCGGCGTCGCCTCTCAGTCTTACGGAAGTACAGACCGCGCACCCCGCGAAAACTCATCGGCCCCGCACCGCGCAGCGCCCCCGGCCACACCCCGGCCCCGGCCGGTAACCTCCCTCCCCATGACCGAACTCGACAGGCTGACCGCCCTCTTCGCCGCCCTGGGGGCGGATGTCGACGCCCGCGACTGGGCCGAGTCCGAGGCGGAGGAGGACCTGCCGCAGCTCGCCCGCTACCGCCTCCTGCGGACGGTGTGGCAGGACGTCGACGCCTGGGGCACGGCCGCCCCGCGGTGGGTCGACGCCTACCGCGGCGCCGGGGCGGCGGCCGACGCCGTCGACCGGGCCCTCGCGGCCGGGCTCACCCCCGAGGACCTCGGCGCACTGGCCCGCGAGGTCGCCAGGGAGACCGCGTTCGGGGTGCTGTACGCCCTGGCGGACCCGGCGGACGGGTCGCTCCCGGCGGAGGTCGAGGCGCAGCTGCCCGGCTGGCGGCTGGCGGAGCTGAACCCGGCCGGAGCGCCGACGGGCCGCCATCTCGACGCGCTCCACGAGGACTTCGCCGAACTCGAACCGAAGGGGCCTGTCGGATGACGCTGTCTCATTCGTCCCGCCCTGGACGCTACTGAAGTAGCCGCGTGCCGGTTCAGCGCGTGGGGCGGCACGTCACCCAAGGGCTGCCATGCGCGGTCAGCACGCCAGCGCGCGTACGAGCATCGTGCCCACGGTCATGCCCTGCGGCGGATCGATCAGTGATGCTGACACCGCCGCGAATCCGTGGCCTGTGAGCAGGTGTTCCCATGCGTCGAGGCTGTGGTTGTGACGCAACCCCGCCCCGCCCGGCTTCACGTCTTGGCTTCCGGCGGGGAGGTGGGAGAACGCGAGAGTGCCCCCCGAAGCCATACGGGACCGAATCAGCGGTAGCAGGGTGCGCGGATCGACGAACCACACGGCACCGAAGATGGAGAGCACGACGTCAAAGGTCTCGTCCGTCTCGCTCAGAAATGCCGTCACCTCTGCCGTGCGAAACTCAAGACCCGCCAGGCCGGCCCAACGCTCCTTCGCGACAGTTTCGCGGGCAGGCGCAACGTCCACTCCCAGACCCGTCGCGCCGAGCGTGACCAGATGTGCCAGGTTGCTCCCGCTGCCTGAGCCGAGTTCCAGCACCCGACGTCCGGCGACGGGGCCTAGAACGCTCTCGTTCGGCCCGTGATCGGCGTACTGAGTCCAGTTCAGCCACGTCGTCTCGCCCGTGGCGTTCACTGCCCTGCGCGGCTTGCTCCCGACCGCGTATTTGTCCCAGGACCCAGCCAATGACATGCGGTGATCCTTTCCAGCAGAAGGGGCCTACTCCCAACGTACGAGGTAGGCCCCAACTCAGCGCCTGTGCGGCTCTACTTGGGCGAGTCGTGGCACCCGGCGTGGCACTGGTTGCAGCCTGCTGCACTCTCCATGTCCCACAGGTCGGGGTCGATCTCGAACCCAGCCGCCTTGATGGCCTTGATCGTTTGTTTCAGGACCAGCGGGCCACCGCTCCCGGAGTCGTGCCCGCCCCGCGTCGTCTCCTCGTCGCTGAGGCATGGGACCCCGGCAGCCGTTCCCGGAAGCTCTGGAACATGGTGGATGTACCGGCCGAAGTGCCGGTTGGTGAAGTGGTGATACGGGATCGAGTCAAGCATGAACGAGTGCCACGCCTCGTCCACCTGCTCGGACGGACCCATGAGAGCGTCCGGGTTCTCGCCGCACGTGATCAGGTAGGCGATGGCCTGGCCGAACTTGGCTTCCGCCAGTTCGCGGGTGTTCTCCCGGTTCCGGAGGAGAAGGGCTACCTCCCGCTCCCACACGTCCGGCGTGACGTACGTCTTCGGGTCGCGGATCACTACTGCCGTATTCATGCTGGCTTGCCTCCACGTAGTTGGGTGTCCGACGTGCTCCGTTCATGCCGTCCGCCTCTGCACCTGGGGCACAGGCACGGGGGCATCAAGCCAGTCGCCAGGGGCTCCCCGCCCCCTCCCTCGTACAGCGTTCGCGGCTGGGTCTGCGTGCCGTTGGCTCTCACCGTGTAGGCGCTGATGCGGATGGACATGTCGACCATGCTCCGGATTGACCTCGACCATCGCGGCGACGTTCGAGACGACCCTCAGGCGTTATCTCGACGTCACTCCCAGGGCGTCAAACCGGTGTCATTCGAGGTGCTGCGTCGCTAGCCTCGGGCCATGACGACTACGGCCGAGCGTGAGCGAGTTCCCAACGACGTACTGACCTCCGTACGCAAGTCGATGAACCTCAGCCAAGACGAGTTCGCCCAGGGGTTACGTGGGGCGGGGGAAAAACTGGGCGAACCGAACGATGCTTCCAAGCGACTTGTGCAGCGTTGGGAGTCCGGGATGACCAAGACGTGCCGCCCGCTGTACGCGCGAGCGCTCAAACAGTTCACTGGCCGCGCCCCCGAGTCACTAGGGTTTGCGATCCCTATGGCACGCGTCCACTCAGACGGCGTAGGAGGCCACGATATGGGAGCTGGGGAAGTCGGCACGACCAATGCCGTCACAAGCCCGGAGCCGGAGACGCACGGCGAGTACGCAGGTATCTGGCTGTCTCGGTACGAGTTCTACTCGTCCAGCCGTGACGAGACTTTCGACTGCAAGCACCATGTCGTCATCGTCCAGCACGGCAACAGGCTGACTGCCCAGAGCCTGCCCGGAGCGTCGACCAACCCCGACAGCCCCCTGTCTTTGGACCTGACCGTGGACCGGAACATCATCACCGGCACGTGGACGGAACAGACGGCGGTGGACGGCTACTACCACGGTGCCCGGTACCACGGTGCCCTACAGCTACTGATCGAGCCGACGGGCCGCCGTATGGCAGGCAAGTGGGTCGGGTTCGGAAAGGACTTCGACGTGAACAGCGGGCCCTGGGAGTTGCGCCTGCTCGACCGCTCCACGGGACGGGCCGGCGTCGAAAGGTACTCGGCTATCCCGGAGTGAGCGGCAGGTTGGTCACGTGCTTCATGCGTGAGAGAGCACGGCTTATGGACCGATCCTGGGGGCATCCAGGGTGGCACCCTCACCTTCCGTGTGCTTTGGCAGGACAGGCCGGTCCAGCGCATCGTGATGGCGCGCAACCAGCCGTAACACCTGCCGCCGACGGCCCCCGGCGCTGTGTGCCGGGGGCGTTCGCAGCGGCTCCGCCCTACCGCCGCGTCACGGCAGCCATCACACCCCGGGCAGCCGTCCCGTCCGGCCAGGTCCAGCCGGCGACGAGACTCCCCGGAGACCCCTGCTCGGCTTCCGTCGCCCGCAGGACGCGGTTGATCCGGACGTCGGCCCCCTGGTCGGGGCCGGGCCCGTGCACGGTGACGGTCGGGTCGGGTGTGTCGCTCACGCTCTGCTGCTGCGGCTTCGCCTCGCCGCGGAGAAGGGCGCGCAACTGCCCCAGGACCACCGGGTCGTGGGCGCCGTCGTAGATCCACCGGGTGCCGAGCACCCCGTGTTCGGAGGTGCCGATCAACCCCTCGCCGGGGACGCCCTCCAGCGCCGCGCCGCGGTAGCCCAGCGGTACCAGATACGCCACCGGCTCCTGCCCGGCCGTGTCCGCCAGGACCATGAACTCGATGCCGACCTCGCCTTCCGGATCGTCCAGACGGAACCCGCCGGCCTTGACCAGGTCCGGCGTCTCCCCGGAGCCGACGTACCAGTCCTGCTTCGGCAGCCAGCCGGTGAGCAGCTCCAGCTTGGTGGGCGTCATGGTGGTGCGGTGGATGGTGGCCATGCGGGCTCCCTGATGCGTAGGTCCGGTCCGTCCTCACGACGGGCGTGTCCGAACCTACGGGGAACGGTCGGTCCGGCGCCCGGAGTATTCGGCCGAGCCTAGGGTGGAGCGATGATCATCTGGTTGAACGGAACCTTCGGCGCGGGCAAGACCACCACCGCGAAGGAGGTGACCTCGCTCCTCCCGGACTCCCGGCTGTTCGACACCGAGAAGGTCGGCGAGATGCTCTGGCACGTGCTGGGCGTGCCGGAGAAGGACTTCCAGGACTTTCCGCCCTGGCGGGGCCTGGTGGTGGAGACCGCGCGGCAGGTGCTCGACCACGTGGGCGGAACGCTGGTGGTCACGCAGACGGTTCTGGTCGAGTCGTACTGGCGGGAGATCCACGGCGGTCTGACACGGGCCGGCATCCCCGTGCACCACGTCCTGCTGCACACGGACCGGGACACGCTCGTCGAACGTATCGAGACCGACAGCAAGCCCGAGAGCGCCGGCGCCCGGCAGTGGCGGCTGGACCATCTGACCGACTACGAGCGGGCCCTGCCGTGGCTCCGCCGGGAGGCCCGGGAGATCGACACGACGGGTGTCGTGCCCGCAGAGGTGGCGGAGACCGTCCTGCGAGGGGTGCGCGCCGGCTGACCGCTGCCGGGTCACGCCGTGAGGCGGCCACCGGGTCACTGCTCGCCCACGGCTTCACTTGCCGACGACGCTCCACGTGCCGTCGCCGGCAGCGGCGGCGTTGTCGAGGGGGGCCCACCCGGCGTCGTCGAGCTTGAGGGCGTCGAGGAGGTAGGCGGAGACCGCGTCGGCGACGAGGGCGACGCGGGCGGGGTCCTCGTCGGTGGTTTCGGCGACCGCCTCGCCGGCGAGGCCGCCCAGGGTGTGCTCGCCCTCGGCGATGGTGAGCAGGCTCTTCGGGGACGGGCTGAGGTGGTAGGCGTCGGTGAACCACTCCGGTCCCCGGGTGGAGAGCTGGGACCGGTCCTTGCCGCCCGCGACGACCAGGGCCGGTGTGGTCATGGTGGAGTAGTCCGGCCTCATGAACGGAAGGTGTTCGGCCGCGAACGGGGTGAGGGTGTCGCCGGTTCCGGTAGCGGCGATCAGCGCGCCGGCCGAGACGGCGGGGTGGGAGAAGTCCTCTCCGGGAACCCCGTCGGCGTCCAGCACACGCGCGCCGAGGATTGCCCCGGCGGTCTGCGCGCCCCAGGAGTGCCCGACGACCGCGATGCGCTCATGATCGACGCGGGCCTCCAGACCGCCGGCCCGGACAAGGATGTCGCCGAGGCCGTCGAGGACCGCGTGGAGGTCGGCGATCCGGACGCGCCAGACGGTGGCGAAGCGCGGATCGTCCCACCCGATGCCGTTGCGGCGGGAGTCCAGGTGGGTGGGCTGTACGACGACGAATCCGGCGGCCGCCCACCGGTCTGCGAGGGGTTCGTATCCGTCCATGGACCAGGCGTTGCCGTGGGAGAACACGATGACGGGAAGGTCGTGGCCCGACACCGGGGCGGTGACCTTCACCTGGAGGTCGAGGGCGCGGCCGGGCGCGGGAACGGTGATGGGCTTGACCGCGACGATCCGCTGGTCGCGGTCGAGATCGGGGTCTGGGCCGAGGTGGCTGGAAGGCATGGGAGACCTGTGCTTTCTCCACGGGATCGCTCTGCCATACTTTGGCGGAGCACCGTTCCGCCAACTTAGCGGAACATTGTTCCGCGAGTAAAGGGAGAGCCTCGTGCCGGAGTCGGTCGGAGTACGCCAAGCGCAGGCGCAGCGCACCCGCGACGGTGTGCTGGCGGCGGCAGCGGCGGTCTTCGTGGACCAGGGCGTCCAGGCCCCCATCCGCGACATCGCCGAACGCGCCGGCGTCGGCGTCGGCACGATCTACCGGAACTTCCCGACACGGGCGGACCTCGTCACCGCCGTCTACCGGCACCAGATCGACATCTGCGCCGCACTCGCGCCCCGGCTCCTGGAGGAATCGGCCTCCCCGTTCACCGCCCTGACCGGCTGGGCGGACGCGTTCGTGGAGTTCCTGGTGACGAAGCACGGCCTCGGCGCCGCCCTGGGATCCGGTGATCCCGGGCTGGAGAACCTCCACGCCCTCATGCTCGACACCCTGGTCCCGGCCTGCGCCACGCTGCTCGACGCCTGCGTCGCCGCCGAGGAGGTCGCCCCGGACGTCACCGCCTACACGCTCATGCGCGCCATCGGGAATCTCTGCATCACCGGCCCCGACTACGACCGGGCCGATGCCGGGCGCATGGTCGCGACCCTCCTCGCCGGATGCCGTCGCCAGGCGTAGCCGCCGGACCCGGCCCCGCACCGAGGGCGCCGCGGCCCGGGGCGCGGGGCTGAGCGTGGAGTCTCCCTGCTCGCAGTGTTACGGCTACTCGATGACCGCCGTGGCTTCGACCTCGACCAGGAGGTCCGGTTCTCCCAGCGCCGCGACGCCCAGCAAAGTGATCGGCTTGACCGGATCGATGCCCAGCTTCGCTGCCGCCCGGCCCACGCCCTCGCCCAGCAGCGGCATCTTCTCGGGACTCCAGTCGACGACGTAGACGGTCAGTTTCGCCACGTCGTCGAAGGAGCCGCCGATCGCGGCCAGGGCGGTGGCGATGTTGAGGTAGCACTGCTCGACCTGAGCGGCGAAGTCCCCTTGGCCCACGGGTTGACCGTCAGAGTCGCGGGCGACCTGTCCCGCGAGGGACACCAGCTTCGAACCGGTGGCGACCGACAACTGCCGGTAGGCCTCGGGCTTCGGTAGTCCCTCGGGGTTGAACAGCGTCACCGGCATGAACGGCCTCTTCCTCTTGGGGTCAGGAGCAGCGAGATCAGCACTCATCAAAGCATAGCGATGCTATGTATTGTGTGCCGGATGGCAAGGACGAAAGATCCAGCGGTCCGCTCCCTGCTCCTTGAGAGGGCCGGTCAGATGCTGCGGACGAGGCAACCGGTCACCCTCCGCACCCTGGTCGCCGGAACCGGCGTGTCAACGATGGCCGTCTACACATACTTCGGCGGTATGGACGGCCTCTGGAAAGCGTTGCGACAAGAAGGCTTCACCCGCCTGGCCACCCGACTCGCAGCCGTCAAGCTGTCAGCGGACCCGGTACGAGACCTCGCCGCCCTGGGTGGCGCCTACGTGGCCAACGCCCTGGAAACCCCTGACCTGTACCGCGTCATGTTCGACGCGGGTTTCGACCTCGAAGACACCGGGGCCGCAGACGAAACCCTCCACCGGCTCGTCGAGGCCATCGAGCGGGCCAAGGCGAGCGGCCGCTTCCGCGACGAGACCGACCCGCTGGAACTGGCCACACAGAGCTGGACCATCGGCCACGGACTCGCATCCCTCGTCGCCACAGGCCCCCTGCCACACCGGACCCTTGCTCACGGGGCCCCCATGCTGACCGCTCTGTTCACCAGCGCGGGAGACGGGCCCGCCCGATGCCGGCAGTCGGTCGAGCGTGGCTGGGGTCGGCCGGTCGGCCCCCGCTCGCCCCAACTCTCGTGACCGGAGGGCGCGACCGGAGAGAGACAGGGCCTACGCCGCCTCCCAGTACTGGGCCCGGCAGTCGCGGCAGTGGCCGGGTTCCGGGGAGCGGAAGGCGCGATCACAGCCCTCGCAGGTCTGGAAGGGGGTGACGGGCGTCCGGTGGGCCGGGGCCAGTTCGGCGGCTCCCGGGAGCGGCGGTGGCAGGAGCACGGTGAGGCGGTGTCTGACGATCTTCGCCGGGTACTTGGGCGGCTGCGGGAGCTCGGTCGTCAGAGCGTGGCGGACGGCATCGGGGTGCGCGCCGCGCTCCAGCCAGGCAGCGGCGCCGGGGACCAGCTCCTCGACGTCGTCCTCGGAGAGCACCAGCTCCGGCGCGTGCCGCCGAAGGTCGGCGAGGAGCGCGGACGCGGCCCGGTACAGCTCCGGGGTCAGCTCGCCGGGCTGCGGGAGCGGCCGGCGCGGAGGCTTGGGCCCGATGCGCGACGGTACGCGGACCGGCGGGGGTGCTTCCTCCGGTACGGGGGTGGGCGCGGGCACAGGTGCGGGCACCACGGGCGCGGGAACCACGGGCGTCACGACCGGCACCGGCACTGGCGCTACGGACACCGGGACCACGGCCCGGCCCCGCAGTAATGCCCCTGGCTGGTTGCAGAACACCGTGCGGGTGATCATCCGGCCGTTCGTCAGCCTCGTGCGGGTCCGGCGTAGATAGCCGTGGGTCTCCAGCTCGCGCAGGGCGGCGGCGATCGTGGTCTCGCCCTCGGTGAAGCGGGCCGCGAGCGCCTTGATGCCGACCGGGGACCCGGCGGGCAGCGACTGGATGTGTACGCCGATCCCGATCGCGGTGAGGGTGAGCTCGGCGTGCTGCGCGAGGTGGTTGCCGACGATCGTGAAGCGGCTCGCGTGCGGGATCGCGACGTGGATGACGCCGGAGACCGGCAGTGGCCCGGGAATCTCTGCCAGGGCGTGGGTAAGGGCGATATCGTGCTGGGTATCCATGGGGAAGCGTCTTTCTTCCTTGGTGGTCAGGTCCTCGCTCGGGATTGCCGTCCCGGCGGGGGCCGTCTCATATTTGGGGTTGTGTGTCAGCGCGAGCATATGCCTGCCAACCCGACCGAAATCCACACCAGTTGGTGAATCTCACCCATGTGGGTGACCGGCCCGTCCCGCAGTTGACCACCGGGATCAGGTGGGGTGGGGTTGGGTAATTTCTCTTGGTTCTTTAGGTAGTTGACGTCGCGACCCACCGGGTCGCGGTGGGCCACGATCCGGTCGGCCCCCACCGGATCGTGGGGCGTCACGACCCGGTGTGAGCAGCGATTTCGGGTGGATTTCCGGGGATCCGTCACGGGGTCCGGCCCGCCGTCCCTACGCTGCGCACCATGGCTGACGAAGACGTGACCGAGCCCGAGCCGGATCTCGACCTGGACATCGATCCGGCCGACGATTCGAGCGCGGTGATGGCCGCCGTGGGGCGGCAGATCAGACTCTGGCGGGAAGCGGCCGGTTTGCGCGCCGCAGAGCTGGGCGCGGCCATCGAATACGGCGAGGCCGACTTCGTCCCGTACGCCTCCGGTGCGGAGGCCGGTAGCTGAGCGCACGCGCCACCCGCCCGGACCCGAGCGCGTTCAGCGGCCCCGGCGGGCGGCGGAACGCGCTCGGCGGCGTGAACTCCGGGCGGAGCGAACCCTTTGCGGCGGAAACCCCTGACACCGACGCTCCCCCTTCGGCACACTGAGTACATGAACGCTCACCCGGAGAAATCGCCGGATCACCTCACGATCAACGTCACCCGTCACGACGACCCGGTCTCCGAGGTCACCGAGGCGGACGCGTTCGCCTCGGTCCGCAAGTACCCGAACATCGTGGTCCGGGGGCCCCTCTTCGGGCTTGCCGAGCAGCGGCGCGGCGACCGGCCGCGCTGGCGGTTGCTGGGCGAACTGGACTGCGGATTCCCGCAGATGGCCCGCGACGAGCTCAACTCGATCCTGTGGTTCAGGGCGAGGGACGACACCGAGGACCCGGTGGTGCGGAGGTCCCTGCTGGACGCCGTGGCGCGGCTGGAGGTCGAGGAGACCGACGAGGTGTCGGCGGACGGCGTCCGCTACCGGGTCGTGCGCGCCGACGAGTTCGCCCGGATCGGGGGCGACCGTCTGGAGCCGCCCCGGGCCACCGACCCGGACGAGGACAGCTGGGACCTGGACGCCCCCGACCCCTGCCGCACCGAGGGCTTCGTGGTCGACCACGCGGCCGCCGTCGGGCTGACCGAGGGGATCGACCGGGCCGGGCTGCTGGGGCTCTCCTACACCGCCGCCCGCTTCCCCGAGGACGTACGGGCCGACTCCCGGCGGGCGTTGACCACCCACCCCGGGGTCGTGCTCCTCCCGACGACGTTCCGGGTGGTGGAGCGGAAGGAGTTGACCTGGTCGATGGTGACCGGACAGTACTCGACCCCGCAGGGCGCCCGCCGCGCCCTCGTCCACCACCTCACCCGGCCCGTTCCCCAGCTGCCGGATCTGCCGGACATGCCGGAACTGCCCGCCTGGATGAAGGTGGACGAGAAGGAGGCGGCCGTCCACGCGCGGGCCGCGAAGAAGTTCACCGCGCGCCGGAGGCCCAACGAACTCGTGGTGCGGGGGCGTCGGTACGAGGTGGTCCGGGTCGAACGCGTGATGCGGATCGGGCCGGACGGGCCGGAGAAGTCGCGCCCGTCCGACGTGGACGACTACGGCCCCTCCCAGATCCACCCCCTCATGGACGAGAAGGGGAACATCATCGGCTCGTAGGTGGCCCCGCAGGCGGAAGAAGGCGCCGGGCAACAGTCCGGCGCCCTTCAACGGCTCTTCCCGCAGGCTCAGTTGCCCTTGACCGTGACCTTCTCGTCGTTGTTGAGCTGCTCCACCAGCTGCTTCACCTTGGCCTTGTCCCAGGCCAGGTTGCCGCCGACGCTGCCCGAGATCGGGATGTTCATCGACGTGCCCTCGCCGCCCGTGACGCCCTTCATCGCGAAGAACATGTTGCCCAGTGCCCAGAGCGACATGTCCTTGTCCACGATCAGCGTGTCCAGGCCGGCGCCCATCGTCGGGTACAGCTTGAACGGGTTGATGATCGTGGACGGGGTCGCCGTCTGGCTCGCCAGCGCCGCGAGGAACTTCTGCTGGTTCTTCGTACGGTCCAGGTCGCTGCCCGCGAACGCGTACCGCGTCCGGACGAAGGCGAGGGACTGCTCGCCGTTCAACGTCTGCTTGCCCGCCTGGAAGTCGGCCCCGGACTTCTTGTCCTTGAAGGCCTTCGGGATGTCCAGCTCGACCCCGCCGATCGCGTCCACGATCTTCGCGAAGCCGCCGAAGCCGATCTCGACGTAGTGATCGATGTGCAGCCCGGTGTTGAACTCGACCGTACGGACGAGGAGTTCGGGGCCGTCCTCGGCGTAGGCGGCGTTCAGCTTCACCTGCCGGCCGGTGCCCTCGAACTTCTTCCCGGACTCGGACCCCACGAAGGACGGGATCTCGACGTTGGAGTCGCGCGGCAGCGAGATCAGCGTCGGGCCGTTGGAGCCGTCGTGCAGGATCATCATCGAGTCGGTCCGCTTGCCCTCGGCGGAACCGGTGCGCAGCCGCTTCTTCTCCTCGGCCGACATGCCCTCGCGGCTGTCGGACCCGACGATCAGGTAGTTCGTGCCGTCGCCGGACTCCGGCCGGTCGATGACCTTGGCGAGGTCGACCTCGCGCTTCAGCTTCGAGTCGGCCCAGAAGTACGTCGAGATCGAGACCGCGAGCACCACGACCACCAGGGTCAGCGCGCCGAGCTTGATCCGGCGGCGCCAGTCCGGGGCCGCGCCGCCGTGGACGTAACCCCCGTCACCGCCGCCGCCGCGACGACCGCCTCCGCCGCCCCGGCCGTCCGATCCGCCGCCCGAGCCGTAGACCTGGCCCGTGTTGTAGCCGCTGTCGTACCCGGGGTCGGGGCTGTTGCCGTAGCGGTCGTCGTATCCCTGACCCTGCTGCGGCACCTGAGGCCTCTGCGGCGGAGCCGGGGGCCTCTGCGGGGCGGGGCGACGCTGGATGTGCGGCATCGCCCGCGCACTCTCGGGCTGGGGGTTGGCACTGCCCCGTCCGTAGCGCTCGCTGCGGTCGCCGGTCCGTCGATCGGGCCAATCGTTCATCCGCACAGTGTGCCGTCCCGGCCCACAGCTATTACAGGGTGTAAGGGAAATCGCACCAGGGCTGTTGCGAACCTGATGCATTCTGCGGGACACGGGCCCCCGCATAAGGTGGACTGTATGACAGATCAGGCCACCCGCCCGGAGGGCGAGATTCCGGGCAAGCCGACCGCGGCGTCCCGGACCACCCTCAGCCACATCATGACCGGCAGCGACACCAACCTCCTCGGCACGGTGCACGGCGGCGTGATCATGAAACTGGTCGACGACGCCGCCGGCGCGGTGGCCGGCCGGCACTCCGGCGGGCCCGCGGTGACCGCCTCGATGGACGAGATGGTCTTCCTGGAGCCGGTCAGGGTCGGCGACCTCGTCCACGTACGCGCACAGGTCAACTGGACCGGCCGCTCCTCGATGGAGGTCGGCGTCCGGGTGATGGCCGAACGCTGGAACGAGTCGACCCCCGCCCAGCAGGTCGGCAGCGCGTATCTGGTCTTCGCCGCCGTGGACGGTGACGGCAAGCCGCGCCGCGTACCGCCGGTGATCCCCGAGACCGAGCGCGACAACCGGCGCTACCAGGAGGCGCAGATCCGGCGCACCCACCGGCTCGCCCGCCGCCGCGCGATCAAGGAGCTGCGCGAGAAGCGCGCCGCCGACGGCATCGACGACTGAGCCGCCCGTACGGCCGCCCGTACGGCCGCCTGGGCACGGCCGCCTGGGCACGGCCACCGGGGCACGGCCACCGGGGCACGGCCACCGGGCTACGGGCAGACCACCTCGTCGCCGCGCACCGTCGAGAACTCGCCCGTCTCCCGGCTCTCCGCCTTCACCCGCTGCACCTTCGTGAAGTCCGAGCCCACCGTCACCTTCAGCTGCGGTCCCTGGCCCTTCACCGCCTTCAGTTCACTCCCGGGCAGCGCCGTGGCCAGGGACTTCGCCGACCGGTCCCAGCGCGGGTCGTACTCCACGAGCGTCCGCTTCAGCTCCCGCACCTCCCCGTTGAGCGGGGCCTCGGTGGTGGTGAAGCCGGTCGCCCGCAGCGCCTCGTCCACCGTCCGGCCGAGACCGGCCTCCGGGGTCCCGTTGTAGACCTGCACCCGGATCTCCTTCGGCGCCACGTCCACGAGCGTGGCCGGAGGCTTCTTCGGACCGGCCGCGGGCTCCGGCTTCGACGGGGCCAGCGGCCGGTCCTCGCGCAGGGCCTGGAACAGCTTCTTCGCCTTCTTCGCGTCCCACCGCACCGTCGAGCCGATGCCCTCGACCGGGAAACTGGGGTTGCCGACGGGCACGGAGGCGAACTCCGACGAGGCCGGCCCGAAGTCCTTCATCGCCTTGCCGAGCGCCAGCATCTGCTCCGTACCGAAGCCCTCGTCGGCCCGGACCGAGCCGAGCGCCGAGGCGGAGACCTGCTGGAACTTCACCGGGTTCAGCAGCACCCCGCTGCTCGTCGCCTGCTTGATCAGCGCCGCCATGAACTTCTGCTGGCGCTCCATCCGGCCCAGGTCGGAGGCCACGTCCACATGGCGCGAGCGCACGTACTGGAGCGCCTGGCCGCCGTCCAGCTCATGGGTGCCGGCGGGGAGGTCCAGCCCGGTGTACGCGTCCTTCATCGGCCGCGCCGTACAGATCTTCACCCCGCCCACCGCGTCGACCGTCTTCATGAAGCTGGTGAAGTCGATCTCCAGATAGTGGTCGATCTTGACCTTGGTCATGTTCTCGACGGTCCGCACGGTCAGCGCGGGCCCGCCCTCCGCATACGCGGCGTTCAGCTTCACCGGGTGGCTCGCGTGGCGCTTGCCCGTGGTGCGGTCGGTGTGGGCGGGCATCTCGGCGTAACTGTCCCGGGGGAGGCTGACCACGCTCGCCCTCTGCCGGTCGGCCGACAGATGGACCAGCATGATCGTGTCGGTGCAGTGGCAGGGCGCACCGCCGAGCTTGTACTTCTTCTTCTCGGCCTTGGTGATCGTGTCCCGGCCGTCGGTGCCGACGAGCAGCAGATTGGTGCCGTGGCCCCCCTGTGGGCGGTTCTTCATGTCCTTGAACGGATCGACCCGGCCGATTCCGCCCTCCAGGCTGGTCACCACGGCGTGCCCGATCCCGCCGGCCCCCAGCACCAGCACCGACAGGCCCGTGGCCACCCGCATGCCCCAGCGCGGCCGTTCGTCCTGCTTGCGGCGGCGGACCGGCCGGGTGCCCGGGGGCGGGCGGCGGTGCGGGGGAGTGGCGCGGGGGCGCGGCGGGCGCTGCGGTCGCTGCGGTGCGGGCACGGGGGAGACACCTCCGGGGTGCAAGGGAGACACCTCTGCGGTGCAAGGGGACCATCGCACGGTAGGCCCATACGATCTCCGTTCCGGCCCGCGACCCGGCTGCGCGCACCGGTATCCCCCATTCGCGGTAACGTGGCGGCCGAATAACGCCACCTCCCGGGGCGCCCCGCCTCCCGCGGTGCGGCACCCCCGGCGCCCCCGAGGACCACCCGAGGACCACATGTCTGCCGCGCAGTACCCCGCCGTCTCCGTGATCATGCCGGTGCTCGACGAGGAACGTCATCTCAGGAACTCGGTCCGGCACATCCTGGAGCAGGAGTACCCCGGTGAGATGGAGGTCGTGATCGCGCTCGGCCCCTCCGCCGACCGTACGGACGAGATCGCCGCCGAGCTGGTCGCCGAGGACCCCCGGGTCCACACCGTGCCCAACCCCACCGGCCGCACCCCCGCCGCCCTCAACGCGGCGATCAAGGCCTCCCGTCACCCCGTCGTCGTGCGGGTCGACGGCCACGGCATGCTCTCGCCGAACTACATCGCGACCGCCGTCCGCCTCCTGGAGGAGACCGGCGCGCAGAACGTCGGCGGCATCATGCACGCCGAGGGCGAGAACGCCTGGGAGGACGCCGTCGCCGCCGCGATGACCTCCAAGATCGGCGTCGGCAACGCCGCCTTCCACACCGGCGGCCAGGCGGGCCCGGCCGAGACCGTCTACCTGGGGGTCTTCCGCCGCGAGGCCCTGGAGCGGGCCGACGGTTACAACGTCGAGTTCATCCGCGCCCAGGACTGGGAGCTGAACTTCCGCATCCGCGAGGCCGGCGGGCTGATCTGGTTCTCGCCCGAGCTGAAGGTCCAGTACCGCCCGCGCCCCACGGTGAAGGCGCTCGCCAAGCAGTACAAGGACTACGGCCGCTGGCGCCATGTCGTCGCCCGCTACCACTCCGGCTCGATCAACCTCCGCTATCTGGCTCCGCCGACCGCCGTCGTCGCCATCGCGGCGGGTCTGGTCCTGGGCGCGGCCGTCACCCCGTGGGCCCTGATCGTCCCCGGCGGATACGTGGCCGCGATCGTCGCCGGATCGCTGCCCGCGGGCAAGGGCCTCTCGCTGAAGGCCCGCGCACAGATCCCGGTGGCGCTGGCGACGATGCACATGTGCTGGGGCTTCGGCTTCCTCACCAGCCCCCGGTCGCTGGCCAAGCGGGTCATCGCGAGCCGCCGCCCGGCGATGAACGGCAGCAGCGAGACCGTCTGACACCGGTCGCCCGACGCGTACGAAGGGCCCCTGGAAACCGCCTCGGCGGTGGGGCCCTTCGCCTACACGTGTCGTTACGGCGTCACCAGGTGTAGTTCGGGTTCACCTTCATGCAGGCCTTGTCGTCGTCGCCGTTGAGGGCGCCCGCCGACTCGGGGGTCTTCTCCTTGCCCTTGGACACCGGGTAGGCCCCGTCCTCGCGCCAGTCCGCGCCCACGGCGAGCGCGATCCCCGAGACGTCCGTGGACTTCTTCACCTGCGACAGCGGAACCCCGAGCGCCTTGGCGACCGCCTGCGCGTCGCCCTCCAGATCCGCGCTCGGGTACAGGATCGCCGTCCGCGCCGCCCCGGTCACGTTGCCCGGGTCGACGGTGGCCTTCGCGAAGCCCGCGTCCTTCAGCTGCTCCATCACGTCACCCGCGCGCCCCGAGGCGGGTCCGAGCGCGTCCGTGGCGGTCCCGTTCCGCACGGCGACGGCGATCTCGCCGACCGGCGCCGACGGGTCCTTCGTGGCCTCCGGCTTCTTCCGCTTGGAGGCCTTGCCGTCCAGCGGGACGTCGTCGCGGACCATGCGGAACAGCTGCTCCGCGTCGCCCGCCTTCGGGTAGACCCGGCCGTTGTTCGTGCCGGTGCCGTACACGTTGGGCATGGTCGACATCGTGATGCGCTTCGTGGGGACCTTCTTGAACTCCTCGGCCAGGTCGTAGAGCTTCTTGACCGTGTCGAGGCCCTTGTCGACCGTCAGCGCCTTCGTGGCCGCCTCGGCGAGGTTCATCAGCTTTGCCGGGTCGGTGAGCTTGGTCCCCTTGCGCAGCTGACGGACCATCGCGTTCATGTACTGCTGCTGGGCCTTCGCCCGCCCCAGGTCGGTGTTGTCCTCGAAGCCGTACCGGGTGCGCAGCCACTGGAGGGCCTGCTCGCCCTTGACGTAGGTGGTGCCCTTCTCCAGCTTCAGACCGGAGCCCTTGCCGTCCCGGCCGCGGGAGTTGATGTTGGCGTCGACACAGACCGGGACGCCACCGATGGCGTCGGCCATGGACACCACACCCGCGAAGTCGATCATCATGAAGTGGTCGATCCGGATGCCGGTCAGCTCGTACCAGGTGGCCACCGTGCACCCCGGACCACCGCGGCCCAGGCTCTGGTTGGTCTGTACGTCCGTGGTGCTGGCGGGGAAGACCTCGCCGTCCGGGGCCGTGCACTTGGGCATCTTCAGCATGGTGTCGCGCGGCATGCTGATCACGGAGAGGTTGCTGCGGTCCGCGGAGATGTGGAGCAGCATCTGCACATCGGCCAGCGGCTTCGCGCCGAAGGTCTCCTTCGCCCCGCCCAGCTTCTGGTTGGCCTTGGAGTCCCGGGCGTCGGAACCGATGAGCAGGATGTTGAGCGGGGTCTGACCGGCGGCGTTGACCTTGTGATCGGCCATCTGCTGGTCGCCGAGGGTCAGATCCTCCTTCTTGATGTTGCCGTTGAGGTGCTCGTAGTAGAGATAACCGGCGCCGCCGGTGCCGAGTATCAGCACGGCGAGCACGGAGGCGCTCCAGCGCAGCACCCGCCGCTTGGCGCTCTTGGGCGCACGTCGGCTGCTGCGCGCCCGGGCGCCGCCGCCGTTCCCGCCCCTGCCCGCGGTCGCCCGGCGGCCGCCCCCCGGCGCCCCACGGCCGCCCGGCTCTTCACGGCCCCCCGGCCCGTCGCCGTCGCCCGGCCCATCGCCGCCGTTCCGTACGCCGTCGCCGCCGTGCGGGCTCCCGTCCCGGCCGAGTCGATCGGCGCGGCGGACGCGTGACCGCGTTCTCTCCCCGGGCGTGCTGCTCCGTCCCACCGGACCCCCCATGCTGTTCAGATTTCCGCTGTGGCGCGGTGACCCGGTGTCACTGGGCGCATACCGCCTTGTCGGCGCTTGCCTTCTCGATGTCCTTCGGCGGCTTCGTCGGTCCCGTGATGAGCTGGCCCGCGCCCTTGAAGTCCGACCCCAGCGTGAGCACCATCGCCTCCAGCCCTTCGGCGTCGGTGGCGCCCTGCTTCATGGCCGTCGCGGGAAGCCCCATCATCTCGGCGAGCGCCCGGGCCTGATCGGCCTGGTTGGGCGCGTACTCCAGGGTCGTCTTCTTGATCTTCTCGGGTGCGTTGGCCTTGTTGGTGGACTTCAGCACCCCCTGCTCGTTCTGGAGCCAGGTGACGGTCGAGCCCGCCGCGCCGGGGATCTCACCGCCGTTGAGGACGTCCACGCGTACGTCGGCGGCCTCGGCCTTCGGTCCCTTGAGCAGGGCCGCCTGCTTGCCCTTGGCGGCCTTCTCCTTCTGCTTCACCTCGGTCAGCGAGGTGTCGGAGCGCATCATCGCGAAGAGCTGCTCGCCCTTGACCGGGTCCACGACCACGGTGACCGGCTTCGGCTCGGCCGGGTTGTCTATGACCGGCATCGTGAGGAAGCTGATGTTCTTCGTGTCGACCTTGCCGATCTCCTCGGCCAGCGTCATCAGCTTCGTCGCGTCGCCGATGGCCGTGTCGACGGTCAGCGCCTTGGTGGCCGCGTCGGCCAGCGAGTACAGCTTCTTCGGGTTGGTCAGGGTGTCGCTCGACTTCATCTCGCGGATCATGGAGCCGAGGAACTGCTGCTGCACCTTGATCCGGTCGAGGTCGCTCCGGTTGCCGAAGCTGTCCCGGGTGCGCAGCAGGGCCAGCGCCTGCTCGCCCTGCACCTTGGAATCGCCCTGGGGCAGCTTCAGGTGCGACTTCGGGTCGTCGATCGGTTTCGCCATGCAGACCTTGACGCCACCGACCGCCGAGGTCAGGGACTTGACCGCGTTGAAGTCGACCATCATGAAGTGGTGGGGCTTGACCCCGGTGATGTTCTCGACCGTCTTCATGGTGCAGCCGGGGTTACGGCCGTTCTGGCCGAGGCTGGTGTTGAAGCGTTCGTTCGGGGTGCCGGGGATGACCGTGGAGGTGCCGTCCTCGTTCTTCGACTCGCACTCGGGGATCTCGGTCATCAGGTCGCGCGGGATGCTCATCGCCGTCGCGTTGGTCCGGTCCTCGGAGACGTGGAACAGGATGGTGGTGTCGGCGTGGCCCTCGCTGCCCTTGTCGCCGTACCCCTCGTTGCCCTTGCCGGTGCGCTTGTCGGTGCCGATGATCAGGATGTTCATCGGGCCGTCGGTGACGACGTTCTTGCTGCCGGCGTCACCGACGTCGATGGCGTCGATGTTCCCGTTGAGCTTCTGGTACAGCACGTACGCTCCGGCCGAGCCGGCGACCACGACGAACGCCATGACCCCGCCCGTCCACAGCAACGCCTTCTTCTTGCGCGACTTCTGGGGCTTGCGCTTCCGGCGGCCGGGCGCCGGCGGTTCGGCGGCCCCGCGTCCCCCCTGGGAGCTGCGGCGGCTGCGCTGGCCGGGCACCGCGCGGCGCGGCCCGTCCGGGGCGCCCTGGCCCTCGCCGTCGCGCTCACGCGAACCGGCGCCGCGGCGTCCCGAACCTTCGCGGGACGAGCGGGTCCGGGAGTCGTCCCGGCGACCGGTTCCCGCGGCCGTAGCCGTACGCGAAGGGCTGCTCGACTCCCCAGTGGAGTGATCCAGTCGCAATTCGTAATTACCGGTGTGCGGGTTGAGTACCCACTGGTCGGCGGGGTCGATATCGTCCGCCCGTCCACGGCTGTGCGCGTCCACGGTTGCCTGCGTCCTCCGTCGGTGCCACGCGAGGCGCCCTCCCCCGGCAAGGCGCTCGTTCCTTCGCTCCAGCAGTGCACGACCTGACGGCCGGAAGCACCGGATCGCGTCACACTATCCGGCCGATTCCGCGTCGAGCGACGTGCGTGACACATTCCACGCCCCTTACAACCGGGCATTCTTCCCATTAGGCGTCGATTGAGCTCTATGTCTTGGCAATTGCTTTACTGCTTGCACAGGTCGTCCGCCGCGCTCGACCCTGAATAGGTGGGTGTGGGCGTCGGGCTCTCGGACCCGGTGTCGTCCGGTTTCCCGTCCTGCTTCGCCTCCTGGTCCCGCTGTGCTTCCTTGAGTTCGTCGGCCGGGACCACGGCGACGGGCCGGTCCTCGCGGAGTTGCTCGAACAGGTCGCCCGCGTCCGGTTCGACGAGTTCGTCCCGGTTCGTATTGTTGCGGTACGGCTGCCGGGGCACAGTCAGGAACTGCACCTGCTCGGTCGGCACGTTGCGCATCCCGCGCACCAGGTCGTACAGGTCGCGCAGCGAGTCAAGACCCGGGTCCGTGGTCAGCGACTTGGTCGCCGCGTCCAGCACCGGGTAGAGCCGCGTCGGGTTGAGCAGCACGCCGTTGCTCTGCATCTTGTTCACCAGGGCGCCCAGGAACTGCTGCTGGCGCTCCATGCGTTCGGTGTCGCTGCCGTCGCCGAGGGTCTTGCGGGCCCGTACGTAGCCGAGGGCCTCCTCGCCGTCCAGCGTCTGCCGGCCGGCCGGGAGCTCCAGATGCGCGTCCTTGTCGTCGATCGGCTCCTTGAGGCAGATCTCGACCCCGTCCACGGCGTCGACCATGTCCTTGAAGCCGTTGAAGTCGACGACCATGTGGTGATCGACGCGGATGCCCGTCATCCGTTCCACGGTGCGGATCGTGCAGGCGGTGCCGCCGACCTCGAACGCCGTGTTGAACTGGGTGAACCGCTCCCGCGTCTCCTTGCCGTCCGAGGTGCGGCAGCTGGGGATCTCCACCATCAGGTCACGGGGGAGGGACACGGCGGTCGCGCTCTTCCGGTCCGCCGCCAGGTGCAGCAGGATCGTGGTGTCGGAGCGCTGACTGCCGCCGTCGTCCCGGCCGTACTCACGATTGTCCCCGGCCCGGCTGTCGGACCCGATGAGCAGGATGTTCTGGGCGTCCATGACGACCGGTGTCGGCCGTTCCTTCTCGTACGCCTTGAGCTCGGCGGCGGCGCTCGTGTCGGTGGTGATGTTGCCGTCGAGCTTCTGGTACATCCACCAGCCCACGCCCGCGGCGACCAGCACGAGGAACGAGGCGGCGAGCGCGGTCCAGCGGAGCCAGTGGCCCTTGCGGGCGGAGACCCCGCCGCCCTTGGGCCGGTCGGCCCAGGTCTGCGCGCCGGAGCCGCCGCCGGCCTCGGGTGCGCCGTCACCTTCGCCGGAGCTCTCGCCGCTCCTGGCCTCGGCGGGATCGGCCTCGGGATCGGGGTCGGGCTTGGGCTTGGGGTCGGGCTCATGCTCGGGATCGGGCTTGGCGCCCGCCTCGGGCTCGGGCTCCCCGGCCGACGGGTCCTCCGAAGCCTGAGGGGTTTCCATGGACTCCTGGGCGCCCCCGCCCGCCGGTGCCCCGTCCTCGGGCGCCCTGCCCCCGGGGGTCGCGCCCCCGGGGTTCGCGCCCCCGGGGTTCACGCTCTCGGGTCCGGACTCCTCCTGCGACCTGCCCTGCGGCTTGTCCCCGGCCGGGTGGTCCGGGTCGGACGGCGGGCCAGCACTGTCGGTCACGTCTGCGTCCATCCTTCACGTTCGGCGGCGCGAGGGGCCGCCGGTCGCAGGAGTAGACGGCTGAAACTCACGCTTGGTTGTGCACGGCCAGGAGAGTGGTCTGTACCGCCCGATCATCTACCCGCTCCGGAGCCGATTTCCGAGGACTCGGCCCGCTGTGGGCCGGACGAGTGCACCTCAGGGCGCTTGTCATACCGCGGTGTTGGTGACCCGCTCGCTCTCGGTCCGCTTGGCCAGCCCCTCCGCGTCGAGCTGACCGAGGTGGCGGCAGAGCACCACGGACCCGCCGGCCGCCAGTGGCGCGAACAGTCCGGCGCTCAGCCCTTCCCAGGTGTCGTACGTACGCCCGGTGAGGAGCCGGGACCCCGGTACGAGTCCGAGGGCGTCGGCATCCTCGCGGGCCCGGGCGACGAGCTGCGCACCCGTCAGCTCGACCCCGCCGACGGCCAGCGCGGGCGCGTCCGGGTCCACCGGGGCGAAGGGCGCGAAGCGGTCGCCCTGGCTCGGCACCTCCACCGCGTAGTCCGCGAACCCCTCGGGAGCCTGCGGGAACCGGCCACCCAGCGGACGCAGGGCGAGGGCGACGCGCTCGCCACGGCAGGCCCGCGCCCGCTCCAGGCTGTCCGGGCCGGTCACGACGAGATCGGCGGCGGCCGGGTCGCCCTGGACGTCGGCGACGACCCCGACGGAGGAGCAGGCGAGCAGCCAGACCGCGGACTGCCAGTGCGCGGGGAGCAGCAGGGCGAGCCGGTCGCCCGGCTCCGCCGCGAGGTCGCCCTGGAGCAGATTGGCGGTCTTGGCCACCCAATTGGCGAAGGTGGCCACCGACAGTTCGACGCGTTCTCCGGTGGCGTCGTCGTAGAAGGTGACCAGGGGGCGGGCCGGGTCCGCGGCGAGCGCGGATCGCAGCAGGTCGGCAGGGGTGCGGTCGCTGGAGTTCATCCGCGCAAGCGTACGCGGGGCCGCTGTGCGGGGCGGGCTGAACGGGTGTCACGTACACCGGTTCGGCCGACGGCGCGTCACGCCGGGGCCGATGCCCGGGTCGCCGGACTCATGGCTGTATGGCGAGGATCATCCGTATGCGTGCACTATTGGTCACCTCAGTCGGCGTCACCTGCGCGGCAGCCCTCACCCTGCCGCTCGCCGCCCCCGCCCTGTCCGCCCCGGCCGCGCACTCCGCCTCGGCCCGGCCTCCTTCCCTGGCCCCCGAGTCGCCCGGATCCGGCCCGCCGTCGGCCCGGATCGAAACCGCCCCCCACGAAGCGAACGAAGCGAACGAAGCGAACGAAGTAGACGAAGCGAATCAGGGGAACGAAGCGAACGAAGCGAACGAAGGGGGCGTGCGTGAAGTCCCCGAAGCGTCCCCGCCGCGCACCGGCGAGACCCGTGCGGCCGCGCTCGCGGGCTCGACGCAGTCCCTGCCCCTGGAACCCCTCGCCGCACCGTCCGACCGCTCCATGGGCCCGGCGACGGCCGGCCAGGGGCTGGACCGGCGGACGGCCCGCCCGTTCTCCCTGGTCGGCGTGGTCTGGGACGACGCCGAAGCCGAACTCCACGGCACGGTCCAGGTCCGCACCCGGGCGACCGGCGGAACGAGCTGGTCGGACTGGCAGGACGTCGAGACCCACAACGCCGAGCACGCCCCCGACCTCGGCAGCGCCGAACGGAAGTCCGGCGCCGCGCGCGGAGCGACCGCCCCGCTCTGGGTCGGTGACTCGGACGGCGTGGAGGTACGCGTACGTCCGGAGGCGGCCGATCCACAGCACCGGCCCGCCGCCGCGCCGCTCCCCGAAGGGCTGCGCCTCGAACTCGTCGACCCCGGTGAGGACCCCGCGCCCGAACCCGCCGACGACGCCCCCGCCGGCGGGACCATCACCCCGGCGGCGTTCGTCGGCAACCCGGTGCCGCCGACGACGACGGGGGCCGTGCCGGAGATGCTCACCGCCGAATCCGCCGCGGCCTCGGCCGTCAACGCGGACCTCGCGCCGCTCGGCGCGGCCGTCATCCCCGCGCTGACCAAAGCGGCGACGGTGGAGGAGGCGGCGATCGTCGCTGCCGGGGCGAAGCCGTACATCGGCCCCCGCCCGAAGATCGTCACCCGCAAGGGCTGGGGCGCGGACGAGAAGCTCCGCGAGCGCAACTTCGCGTACACCAAGTCCGTCAAGGCGGCCTTCGTGCACCACAGCGCGACCGGGAACAACTACACCTGCAAGCAGGCCCCTTCGGTGCTCCGCAGCATCTACCGCTACCACGTCAAGAGCAGCGGCTGGCGCGACTTCGGCTACAACTTCGCCGTCGACAAGTGCGGAAACATCTACGAGGGCCGCGCCGGAGGCGTGTCCAAGGCCGTCCTGGGCGCCCACACCCTGGGCTTCAACACCAACACCATGGGCGTCGCCGTGCTCGGCACGTACTCCTCCACCAACCCGCCCGCCGCCGCGGTGACCGCCGTCGCCAAGCTCACCGCCTGGAAGCTCGGACTCTTCGGGGCCAACCCCAAGGGCAAGGTCACCCTCGTCTCCGGCGGAAGCGGCAAGTACGCGAAGGGCAAGAAGGTCAAGATGAACGTCATCTCGGGCCATCGGAACGCCTTCGCAACCGAATGCCCCGGAGCGCGTCTCTACAAGAAGCTCGGCAAGGCCCGGACCAGCTCCGCCAAACTGCAGGGCCGCTGACCGGGGCGTTTCCGCCCGGTCTGCTTAGACTGGCCAGCCACAACCAGGCCAGGCCCCAGCAGGAAGCAGAGACGGTGCTGTGACAGAGGCAAAAGAAGCGATCCTCCTGGTCGGTGGCAAAGGCACCCGGCTGCGCCCGCTCACGGTGCACACCCCGAAGCCGATGGTTCCGGCGGCGGGGGTCCCCTTCCTCACCCACCAACTGGCGCGGGCCAGGGCGGCCGGGGTGGAGCACATCGTGCTCGCCACGTCCTACCTGGCGGAGGTCTTCGAACCGTACTTCGGCGACGGTTCCTCGCTCGGCCTGCACATCGAGTACGTCACCGAGCAGGAACCGCTCGGCACCGGCGGAGCCATCCGCAACGTCGCGCCGAAGCTGTCCTCGGGGCCCGACGAACCGGTCCTGATCTTCAACGGCGACATCCTGACCGGGCTCGACATCCGGGCCCTGGTCACCTCGCACACCGTCTCCGGGGCGGATGTCTCCCTCCACCTGACCCGGGTCGAGGACCCGCGCGCCTTCGGCCTCGTGCCGACCGACGCGACGGGCCGGGTCACGGCGTTCCTGGAGAAGCCGCAGACGCCGGAAGAGATCGTCACCGACCAGATCAACGCCGGGGCGTACATCTTCCGGCGCTCGATCATCGACTCCATCCCGGCCGGCCGCCCCGTCTCCGTCGAACGCGAGACCTTCCCCGGACTGCTCGCCTCCGGCGCCCACCTCCAGGGCATGGTCGACTCGACGTACTGGCTGGACCTCGGCACCCCGGGCGCCTTCGTCCGCGGCTCCGCCGACCTCGTCCTCGGCCGCGCCCCGTCCCCCGCGGTCCCCGGCCGCTGCGGCGACCGCCTGGTCCTGCCGACCGCCTCCGTGGCCCCGGACGCCAAGCTCACCGGCGGCACGGTGATCGGCGCCGGCGCGGTGATCGGCGCGGGCGCGAGGATAGACGGCTCGACGATCCTGGCCGACGCGGTCGTGGAAGCGGGCGCGGTCATCACGGACTCCCTGGTCGGGGCCGGCGCCAGGATCGGCGACCGCACGGTGCTGGTGGGCGCGGTGATCGGCGACGGGGCACGGGTGGGCGCGGACAACGAGCTGCGTGACGGGATCAGGATCTGGTGCGGCGCGGTCCTGCCGGACGCCGCGGTCCGCTTCTCCTCGGACCAGTAGCGCCGTACCCGTAGCCCCGTACCGGCAGCCCCGTACCCGTAGCCCCGTACCCGTACCCTCGAAGGACGCCCCCTCCGCACCGAGAACACCGAGAACACCGAGACCACCGAGAGCACCGAGGCCACCCGTGGCAGGACGATTCGCCCCCCGCACCGCGCGAGCGGCACTGCCGCACCAGGCCCCCGCCCCCGCCCCCGCGCGCCGGACGGCTCCGCCCTCGCACGACGGCCCGCCGCTGACCCGGGAGTGGACCCCGCCCGGCCCGCTGGACCTCCGCCTCGTCCTCGGCCCCCTGCGCCGGGGCCCGGCGGACCCCACGTTCCGGATGGTCGCGGACGGCACGTTCTGGCGGGCCACCCGCACGCCCGAGGGACCCGGCACCCTGCGCCTCGCGGCACGCGGCGACCGGATCGCGGCGGCGGCCTGGGGCCCCGGCGCGGACTGGCTGCTGGCGGGGCTCCCCGCACTCCTGGGCGCGGACGACGACCCGGACGCCTTCGCCCCCCGCCACCGCCTGCTGGCCCTGACCCGCCACCGCCGCCCGGGCCTGCGACTCCTCCGCACGGGCCTGGTCATGGAATCGCTGATCCCGTCGATCCTGGAGCAGAAGGTCACCACGGACGAGGCGTACCGCGCCTGGCGCCACCTGGTCCGCCGCTTCGGCACCCCTGCCCCCGGCCCCACCACGGAGCTGGGCCTGCACGTCATGCCGGACCCACGGGGCTGGGCGATGATCCCGTCCTGGGAATGGCACAGGGCGAACGTCGACGCCAAGCGGTCGTCGACGATCCTGCGCGCGGTCCGCGTGGCCCGCCGACTGGAGGAGGCGGCGACGATGAACCTCCCCGAGGCACTGACCCGCCTGGAACTGATCCCCGGCATCGGCCCCTGGACCTCGGCCGAGACCCTCCAGCGCTCGAACGGCGCACCGGACGCGGTCACGGTCGGCGACCTGCACCTCCCGGGCATCGTGGGCCACGCCCTGGCGGACAACCGCGACGCGGACGACGAGGAGATGCTGTCCCTGCTCACCCCGTACGAAGGCCAGCGCCACCGAGCGACCCGCCTGATCCTGCTCTCGGGCCACACCCCGAAACGCCGCTCGCCGAGGATGACCCCGGGCAACATCACCCATCTGTAGCCGTTTCCCGGCCCGGCGCTCCCAGCCCCTCCGGGGCCCCTCGGCTCTCCAGGGCGTGGCATTTCCAGCCGCTCCGGCGCTGCTTCCAGCCCCTCCGGCGTTTGAGGAGCGGGGTCCGGGGCAGAGCCCCGGTTTCGGGAAGGGGCGGGTAGGGGAAGGCCCCGCGCAGCGGCACCCCGAGGCACGCGGCACGGGGCACCCACCATCCCGGCCCGCCCCCTCACCGCACGGTGAGAAACGCCTCCGCATCCCGAACGCCCCGCTCCCGAGGCGCCCCCGCCGCATGCCCCACAGCCACCGCCCCCAACGGATCCCAGGACGACGGCAGTGCCAACACCTCCCGCACCACGGGCCGGCAGAACATCGTCGAGGACACCCACGCCGACCCCAGCTGCTCACCCGCCAGCGCCACCAGGAAGTTCTGCACGCCCGCGCCCGCCGCGACGACGAACATCTCGCGCTCCGCGGTATCGCGCCGCTCGTCCCCGTACGTGTGCGAGCCGTCCATCACCAGGCACGGCACCGCCAGATACGGCGCGTGGCGCAGCACATCCCCGCGCCGTACCCGCTTGGCGATCGACTCCTCGCTCTTGCCGTCGCGCCGCAGGTCCTCGATCCACGCGTCCCGCATCGCGTCGAGCAACCGGGTCCGCGACGCGGCGGACTCCAGCAGCACGAACCGCCACGGCGTCGTGTGATGGGGGGCGGGCGCGGTCACCGCCGCGGCCACCGCCCGCCGCACCGCCCCCGGATCCACCGGCTCGTCGGTGAACTCGCGCACCGTACGCCGCAGCGTCACCGCTTCCCGCACGGCCTCGGACGTCCCGAGCCGGAACATGTCGTCGGCGGCGGTCCGCACCAACGCACGGGCACCGGACTCGTCGCCGGACGCCACCACGTGCCGCAGCCCCCGCACCACAGCGACCGGCAGCCCCTCCGCCTTGCCCTTGACCAGGTCCCCGGCCGCGGCCAGCTCGTCCGCCGTGGCCACGACCGTGGCGCTGAGCGGATTGCCGTACGCGTCCGTCCCGCCGCGCAGATCGTCCAGCACCCGCACCCCGGCGGCCCCGATCGCGACATCGGTCAGCCCGTTGCGCCAGGGCCGCCCGAAGGTGTCCGTGACGACGACGCCGACCTCCACGCCGAGGGCGTCCCGCAGCCCGTCCCGGATGGCCCCGGCGGAGACGTCGGAGTCCTCGGGCAGCAGCAGTACGGTCCCGGCCGGCGTGTTCGAGGCGTCGACCCCGGCGGCGGCCATGACCAGACCCTGCCGGTTCTCCACGATCCGCAGCGGCCCGCGCCGGGCCACGACCCGTACGGTCTCGGCGTCTATGGCGGCCTCGCGGTCGGCGGCCCGGACGATCCGGCCCTCGGCCTTGGAAACGATCTTCGAGGTGACGAGCAGGATGTCCCCGTCGACCAGTCCGGGCTCGGCCGCGGCGATCAGCTTGGCGAGATCGTCACCGGCCCGCACCTCGGGAATCCCGCCCAACGCCCAGACCCGGAAAGAGGGCGCACCCGAAGCCGCGCCACCACCGCCACCGCCGCCACCAGGAGAACCGCTCACGCCCGGACCTCCTCGGCCAGCTCCAGCGCCTGCCGGGCCATCGTCGCGGTCGCGTCCACGTCCGTCATCATCAGCGGCACCGCCCGGCAGCGGATCCCCGCCGCCTCGACCTCCCCGACCGCATCCGCGTCCACCGTGTCCACCAGCCAGCCGTCCAGCAGCCCCGAACCGTAGTGCTGGGCCACCGCGGCGGCGGTCGACTCGACGCCCACCGCGGCGAGCACCTTGTCCGCCATCCCGCGCACGGGCGCGTCCCCGACGATGGGGGAGAGGCCGACGACCGGCACCCCGGCCTCGGCGATGGCTTCCCGGATCCCGGGCACGGCGAGGATCGTGCCGATGGACACCACCGGATTCGACGGCGGGAAGACGATGACATCGGCCGAACCGATGGCCTCCAGCACCCCCGGGGCCGGCTTGGCCTGCTCCGCGCCGACCGGCACGATCGCCTGCGCCTCGACGGAGGCGCGCAGCTTCACCCAGTACTCCTGGAAGTGGATCGCCTTGCTCTCGCCGTCCGTCTCGACGGCGACATGCGTCTCGACCCGGTCGTCGGACATGGGGAGCAGCCGCACGCCCGGCTGCCACCGGGCGCAGAGCGCCTCGGTGACCGCGCTCAGCGGATAGCCCGCGCCCAGCATCTGCGTACGGACGATATGGGTCGCGAAGTCGCGGTCGCCGAGCCCGAACCACCCGGGTCCCACGCCGTACGCCGCGAGCTCCTCCTTGACCTGGAAGGTCTCGTCGGTCCGCCCCCAGCCCTGCTCCTCGTTGATGCCACCGCCGAGGGTGTACATCACGGTGTCGAGGTCGGGACAGACCTTCAGCCCGAACAGATGGATGTCATCACCCGTGTTGCCGATCACCGTGATGTCCGCGTCGGGCGCGGCCTGCTTGAGGCCGCGAAGGAAGCGGGCACCGCCGATGCCACCGGCCAGAACAACAATGCGCATGCGGAGCAGTTTGTCAGGCGGGTACGGCGCCCACGGCCGTCGGGGCGCTCTGCGTGGCGTGCATCGGCATCTCGGTCAGGCCCGGGTAGTAGATGTGCAGGCTCACGGCCGGTTCGAGCGAGTCGTTGACCACTTCGTGGACGTACCCCGGGGCGAAGGCACGCTGCGCGCCCGCGCCGAGAGCTCGCGCCCCTCGCTCGGTGTGCTCGGTCAACTCGCCTTCCAGGACCGTCAGTACGCCGGCGGAGTGGCCGTGGTCGTGACGCCCGCTGCCCTGCCCGGGCACCCAGCTGAGCAGCCACACCTCGTAGCCGGGGCCCTGGTGCAGGCGGTGGTACCAGCGGGAGGCGGAGTCGTACTGGACGATTCCGGCCCACTGAGCGCGGTCGGCCGCGATGGAGCGTGCGAGGCCGACGAACTCGGAGACGGTGGAGGGGTGCTCGCGGGCCGGCTGCAGGAGGTGCTGGACCTCAAGGATGTCGCCGGCGATCTGAAGGTCGCTGTCGCTGTTCATGGCTGCGGTGGTTCCTCGGCATGGGGGGTACACGTGCGGGGAGTCGCGGTGAGCGTCGGCAGCCCGGAAACGAGCCGCGGGAAGTGCGAGGTGGGGGGAGGAGCAGGGGGAGACGGAGAACGACGCTCGACCGGAGAGGCTGGATCAGAGCTGGAGCGCTAGGGCATCAACAGCTGTGACAGCTGGAACAGCAACAGCGGGCCTGGACAGCACTACGGAACCCACGGATGTGGGTGACGCGCATGACTGTGGTCGCTGGCATGGGACCAAGGAGACCGGCTCGACCGTCCGCTGTCAACCCAATGCCCGAAATGGGGGCAATGTTTCACCCCTTCCGGTTGCCGGGTTTGGAGAAAGGTTTATGCGCGCCCGGGCAGGGACATGTGGCGCATCATCCGCGCCCTCAAACGCGACTGACACTCCGTGACCTGACTGTGATCTTGATCGCTTCGGTGATCGAATCGCAACACAAGGGCGTCGTCGCTCGTCTCTCAGGAGAGAGGGTGTGGAGCTGTGGAGCCAGTGGCATATGTCAGGTTTTTGCTGATTTCAACACTTTCTGCATACGCTTGGTTCCGCAGAGTGAATCCCTGGGCCAATAGCAGATCCTCGCTTGACTGGCCCGGAGCTACACACTTGTAATTTCACTCGTGTCGTTCAGCCGCAAACGGCTGCATCACGGGACGCAAGAGACAGACGAGGGGCGCACATGACCGAGCTGTTCCAGCAACTGCTGGTCGAGGACGCGGACGAGGAACTCGGCTGGCAGGAGCGCGCACTGTGCGCCCAGACCGATCCCGAGTCCTTCTTTCCCGAAAAGGGCGGATCCACCCGCGAGGCCAAGAAGGTCTGCCTCGCCTGTGAGGTGCGTTCGGAATGCCTTGAGTACGCCCTTTCCAACGACGAACGCTTCGGGATCTGGGGCGGGCTCTCCGAGCGGGAGCGGCGGCGCCTCAAGAAGGCCGCCATCTGACGTCCGCCCCCGGTCGGCCCCGCCACAGGACGCGTCGGCCATCGACCACCGCACCCGGACCCGCCTCCGGGCGCACCCGGAACCACCCAGACCGGACCCGGCCCCCGGGCGCACCCGAACACTCCCCACCAGACCGGGCGCACCCGAATACACCTACACCCCCCCACCAGACCGGGCGGACCCGAACGCCCCCACGAGGCCCCCGGCGCACCCCGGACCACTTACCGGCCGCCGGCCGCTCCCTCGCGAGCCGCAGAGCGACCCGCACCCCACCGCACGCCCGCACACCAATCCCCACGCCTCACTCCCCATCCCCCACGCCCCCTCCTCCCCATCCCCCACTTCCCTCGCTTCCGGCCGAGGCCGCACCTCTTATCCGGCAGGACTCCCGTCCGGCAGGCCCCCGAGCCCGCTTCCCCACCCCCGACGGCCCGTCCCCCGACCCCTTCCCCGGGGCTCAGCGGACGGGCCGTCGGCGCGTCCGCGCCCGGCCCCTTCACCCGCTCCGACCCCCGCCACCTGTCCGTACCGTTAGTGTGGGGCCCCGTCCGAGACGCGCCAACGCCCCGACGGCGCGCGCGTGTACACCGATGCAGCCCCCGGGGACGCCCCCGGACCCGGCCGGAGGGCCCGTACCTCGATGTCCGTGCACAGCCACTCGGCGGCGCCGAACGCGGCCGCCGCCGCCCCAGAGTTCCCCCGGCACGTCGTCACCGCCGTGCTCGTCTCCCACGACGGCGCCCGCTGGCTGCCCGACGTGCTGGCCGGGCTGCTCGGGCAGGAACGCCCCGTACAGAACGTCGTCGCCGCCGACACCGGCAGCGCCGACGACTCGGCCCGGCTGGTCACGGAGGCGCTCGGCGACGAACGCGTCCTGCACCTCGCACGCCGTACGAGCTTCGGCACCGCCGTCGACGAGGCGGCCCGCACGGCGGGAATCCTGACCCCGGACGACCTGCCGTACCTCAAGCGCCCCAGCGGCTGGGACCCGGCCGGCCGGACCTGGGTCGACGAGAACTACGACCTCCCCGAACTGCCGCACGGCGAACCGGTCCAGTGGCTCTGGCTGCTGCACGACGACTGCGCGCCCGAGCCGGACGCGCTCGCCGAGATGCTGCGCGTCGTCGACACCGACCGGCACGCCACGATCGTCGGACCCAAACTGCGCGGCTGGTACGACCGCAAGCAGCTCCTGGAAGTCGGCGTCTCCATCGCCAACAGCGGACGCCGCTGGACGGGCCTGGACCGCCGCGAGCAGGACCAGGGCCAGCACGACCAGGTCCGTACCGTCCTGTCCGTCTCCTCCGCCGGCATGCTCATCCGCCGCGACGTCTACGAGGAGCTCGGCGGCTTCGACCGCAGGCTCCCCCTGATGCGCGACGACGTCGACCTGTGCTGGCGCGCCCACCTGGCGGGCCACCGGGTCCTCGTCGCCCCGGACGCCGTCCTGCGGCACGCCGAGGCCTCCGCCCGCGAACGCCGCCCCATCGACTGCGCCGGCCGCTCGGTCGCGAGCCCGCACCGCGTCGACAAGGCGGGCGCGGTCTACACGATGCTCGTCAACGCCCGCGGCAAGGCCCTGCCCTGGGTCCTGCTCCGGCTCGTCGTCGGCACCCTGCTCCGTACCCTCGCCTACCTCCTCGGCAAGGTGCCCGGCCAGGCCCTCGACGAGGTCACCGGACTGCTCGGCACCCTGCTGCGCCCCGGCCGCATCCTCGCCGCCCGCCGCGACCGCGGCAAGGGCGCCGTCGACGCCGCCGAGCTGCGCGCACTGTTCCCGCCGCCGGGCGCGACCGTCCGGGCCACCGTCGACCAGGTCGCGGGCAACTTCGGCGGCCGCAGCGACGCCGACTCGGGCGGCTCACGGCACGGAGCCGTCGAATCCGGGCCCGGCGGCGACGACGCCGACTTCCTCGAAGTCGACCAGTTCGCCCGCCTCAAGCGCATCGGCCGCAAACCGGGGCCCATCCTCTTCGCGCTGCTCCTGATCGTCTCCCTCATCGCCGGCCGCAACCTCCTCAGCGGCGGCGCACTGGCGGGCGGCGCCCTGCTGCCCGCCCCGGCCGAGTTCGGCGCGCTCTGGGGGAGTTACGCGGACGCCTGGCACACCGTCGGCACCGGCGGCACCCAGACCGCCCCGCCCTACCTCGCGCTGCTCGCCGCCCTGTCGGCCCTCTTCCTCGGCTCGACCGGCCTCGCCATCAGCGTGCTGCTGGTCTGCTCGATCCCCCTGGCCGGGCTCACCGCCTACTTCGCCTCCCGCCCGCTGCTCCCCTCCCGGCTGCTGCGGGCCTGGGCGAGCGTCGCGTACGCCTTCCTGCCCGCCGCGACCGGCGCCCTGGCCACCGGCCGCCTCGGCACCGCCGTCCTCCTCGTCCTGCTCCCGCTGGCCGCCCGCGCGGGCGTCGCCGCCCACGGGCTGCGCGCGGACAGCGCGGCGGGGGAGCGCGGCAGCTGGCGCGCCACCTGGGCGTACACGCTGCTGCTGACCGTCATGATGGCGTTCACCCCGATCGTCTGGCCGCTCGCCGTGGTCCTCGGCATCGGCGTCCTCGTTCTGCGGCGCGGCGACATCACGGCGTACGGACTCCGCTTCGTCGCCGCCGTCGGCACCCCGGTGCTGGTCCTCGCCCCCTGGTCGCTCACCCTCCTGACGGACCCGTCCGCGCTCCTGACCGAAGCGGGCCTGGACCTCGGTACGGGAACGGCATCGGGCCTCGACCTGCTCGGCATCAGCCCCGGCGGCCCCGGGGCGACGGGCGGCATCCTGCTCCTCGGCATCGTGCTGGCGGCGCTCGCCGCCCTGCTGCGCGGGGAGCGGCAGTTCGCCGTCCGCGCCGCCTGGGCGGTCGCGCTCGTCGGCTTCCTCTGCGCCGCCGTCGCCAACGGGTCCACGTGGGCCGGACCCGCCACCCTCGTCTACGGCGCCGCCCTGATCGCCGCCGCCCTGGTGGGCGCGGACGGGGCCCGTATCCGGGTCGCCGAACAGAGCTTCGGCTGGCGTCAGCCCGTCGCCGTCCTGATCGCGCTGGCCGCCGGACTGGCCCCGGTCCTGGCCGCGTTCGGCTGGATGATCGGTGGCGCCGACGGGCCCCTGGAGCGGCGCGACCCCGTCCAGGTGCCCGCCTTCGTGGCGGAGGAGAGCACCACCCGCGACCAGCCCCGCACCCTCGTCCTCGGCGGCAGCTCGCCCGGCTCCGTGGAGTACAGCCTGGTCCGCGGCTCGGGCGCCCGCCTCGGCGACGGCGAACTCACCGAGGCCGGCGGCAGCAACAGCCACCTCGACAAGGTCGTCGCCAATCTCGTCGCCGGCTCCGGCGCCGACCAGGGCGGCCAGCTCAGCGGCTTCGCGATCCGCTACGTCCTCGTCCGGGACGGAGCACCGCGCGAGATGAGCCGGGTCCTCGACTCGACGCCCGGGCTCAGCCGCCTCAGCCAGCTCGACGGCAGCGCCCTGTGGCGGGTGGACCGCCAGGTCGCCCGCGTCATGATCACCCCGGCTTCCGGCGAGGGCGAGCACCTTCCGGTCGGCTCGGCCGCCGTCGAGGCCCACTCCGAGATCCCGTCCGGCGAAGCGGGCCGCGTGCTGCGGATCGCGGACGCCGCCGACCCGGGCTGGACGGCGACCCTGGACGGCAAGCCGCTGCCCCGCAAGACCGTCGACGGCTGGGCCCAGGGCTTCGAACTGCCCGCGGAGGGCGGCCGTCTGGACCTCACCCACGACGCCTCGATCACGCACACCGCGTGGATCTGGGCGCAGGCCGGACTCCTCCTGGTCCTGGTGGTCATGGCCCTGCCGGGCCGCCGCCGGGAGATCGACGACGACCTGCCGGAGGAGGCGGCGCCCGCCGTCGCCGCCGAGCCGGTCGACGGAGAGGGCCGCCGCGCCCGCAGGCTGCGCGCCGCGGCCCAGGCCGAGGCGGCGGCCGCCGCCGAGGAGGGCGGGGAGCCCGGAGGGCCCGGGGAGCTCGGGGAGGCCGTCCACCCCGGCGACCGCGACCCGTCGCGCGTCCCGGGCCCGGCTGCGGACCCGGGGGAGTACATCCCCGCGCAGCAGTCCGCCGACCCGTACGCCGCCAACCCCCCGGTGCACGACCCGCAGGAAGCCACCGGCGGCTACGCGGCGGTCCCGCAGCAGCAGCAGTACGGCGAGTACGCGCAGTGGGACGGCCGGCAGCAGGGCGCCGACTACTACACGACGTACCAGCCGGACCCGTACGCCCAGCAACAGCAACAGCAACAACAGCAGGGCGCCGGCTACCAGGGCTACGAGGCCCAGGACCCCTACACACAGCAGTACAACGAGCAGGGCACGTACGGCGGGCAGGCCGCGTACAGCAACGACCAGAGCTCCTACAACGACCAGGGCGCGTACAACAACGACCAGAGCGCGTACGACGAGTACGGCCAGTACGTCGGCGGGCAGTACCAGCAGCAGCCCTACCCCGACCCCGCCCAGCAGCCCCAGCCCGACCCCCACCCCGCCGAGAACGGCGAACAGACCGACCCCCCGGCCCCGGGCCAGGCCCCGTGGCAGACCGGTAACGCATCGCGAGGCGATTCCGAGTGAAGTCCACCCACCTGTCCCTGATCGCGGGCGCCGCCGTCCTGGCCGCCATCACCGGATTCGCCACGGTCACCGCGCCCGGAGCCCCGGCGGAGACCGGGACGAAGTCCGCCGCGCTGCTGCCGGTCGAGCGCTCCAGCCTGGTCTGCCCGGCGCCCAGCGACTCCGACCTCGCCGAGACGCAGTACACCGCGTTCACCCCGGCGGGCGAGGGCGGCGACGCCAAGGGCACCGCCGAGCTGAAGCCGGCCCTGCCGGTCGTGGACGACGAGGACGAGACCGACCCGAAGAAGGTCAAGAAGGCCGAAGAGGCGGCGAAGAAGGCGAAGGAGAAGGCCGACAAGCCGGTCCTCGCCGTGAAGGAGCCCGGAAAGCCGGTCGTCGCCGAGGCGGACGGCTCCGACGCCCCGGCCCTCGTCGGCACGGCCACCGGCAAACTGGCCCCCGGCTGGGCCGCCCAGCAGACCACCGAGGTCACCGTGGGCGGCGCCCGCGGGCTCCTCGGGGTCACCTGCACCGCTCCCGACACGGACTTCTGGTTCCCGGGCGCGAGCACCGCGAAGTCCCGCCAGGACTACCTCCACCTCACCAACCCCGAGGACTCCGCCGCCGTCGCCGACATCGAGCTGTACGGCCCCGAGGGCGCGCTCAAGTCCGAGGTCGGCGACGGCATCACCGTGCCGGCCCGCTCCAGCGTCGCCGTTCTGCTGTCCACCCTCACCGCCGAGGCCGTCGACCACCTGACCGCCCACGTCACCACCCGCTCGGGCCGGGTCGGCGCGGTCGTCCTGAGCGCCGACGACAAGGCGGGCAGCGACTGGATCACCGCGTCCGACGACCCCACCGGCACGCTCGTGCTGCCTGGCATCCCGGCCGACGCCACCTCCGTACAACTGGTGGCGTTCGCCCCCGGCGAGGACGATGCCGACGTGAAGGTCCAGCTCCTGGGGAAGAACGGGGCGTTCTCCCCGGCCGGGAACGCCACCCTGCACATCAAGTCCTCGATGACGGCGGCGGTCGACCTCAAGGACGTCACCCGGGGCGAACCGGGCTCCCTGCGGCTGAGCCCCGTCCAGAAGGACCGGGCGACCCCGATCGTGGCCGCACTGCGCGTGGTCCGCGGCAAGGGCGACAAGCAGGAGATCGCCTACATCCCGGCCACCGGACCGGTCGGCGCACGGGCGAGCGTCCCGGACAACCGGGCCAAGGGCTCGACGCTCTCCCTGACCGCGCCGGGCGCCACCTCCGAGGTGAAGGTCACCGCGTCGGCGGGCAGCGACGGAGGCGAACCGGCCGTGGAGACGTACACGGTCAAGGCCGGCACGACCCTCGCCGTCACCCCGAAGGCCCCGGAAGGCCTCAAGGGCGCCTACGCGCTGACCGTCGAGACGACCTCGGGCGGCCCGGTCCACGCGTCGCGCACCCTGGCGCGCACCGAGGACGGCGTTCAGATGTTCACCGTGCAGACCCTCCCCGACGACGGGGGCACGGTCGAGGTCCCGTCGGCCCGCCAGGACCTCTCGGTCCTGGACGACTGAGGGCGAGCGAACCTCCGACAGCCGAGCCGTCCCCTCGCTCGAACCCCCCAGGGGATCACCTCAGTCAGGGAATCACCCTGGGGGCCCGGCTCCAGGGGGGCTAGTCCTGTCCGTACCGGGGGTCGACCGACTCGGGCGCCAGCCCCAACAGCTCGGCGACCTGCTCGACGACGACCTCGTGGACGAGCAGGGCGCGCTCGTCGCGGCTCTTGGTGCGGATCTCGACGGGCCGCCGGTAGACGACGATCTGCGCGGGCCGCCCCTTGCCGACGGAGACCGCGCTGCCGAGCGGAACGATCTCCTCCGGAGTGTCGGGCACATCGAGGACGACGAAGTCGACCTCGGCCAGCTGGGGCCAGCGCCGCTCCAGCCGCTCCACCGAGTCCTGGACCAGATCACGGAAGGTCTCGCCCCGGCTGGCCGACAGCGGCACCTGCGGTGGCGCGACCGGCCCGCGCATACCGCGGCCATGCCGGTCACGGCGCCGGGGCCGCGGCTCGAACGGGCGGGGAGGTACGGAGCTGTCCATCACCGACGCAGCGTAACGCTCCGGAGGCCGGGTGATCGGCGAGCCGACGCGGCCGACCGGACCTTCCGGAGAGGGGGCCCGTCCGGATCTCGGATGTCCACAGTTGAACATTTCGGCCAAGGTTGAGCCCATTTCAGGCCCGTGATCCGATCATCGACCCCGTGCCCGACGCCGCGATCCACCCCCGCCCGAGACCGGAACGGCCACGGTGCGACCGCCGGGCCCCCGCCCCGACGCAGGTCAGGACAGCCGCCCGGAACGCCGCGGTGCCGCAGGTCACAGGGCGACACGGTGGGGTGACCCGAGGGGGAGTCGTCGCAGCCCGCTCACGAGTGCGGTACCGTCCAACATCGTGAGCCCTGTACGTCGCTGTTCGCGCACCGCGTGCGGCCGCCCTGCCGTCGCGACACTGACGTACGTCTATGCCGATTCGACTGCGGTCCTCGGCCCGCTCGCCACCTACGCCGAGCCCCACTGTTACGACCTCTGCGCCGAACACAGTGAGCGGCTTACCGCGCCACGGGGCTGGGAAGTGGTGCGGCTCTCCGACGGCTCCGCACCGGCGCACCCCAGCGGCGACGACCTCGAAGCACTGGCCAACGCGGTCCGCGAAGCGGCACGCCCGCACGACCGGGGCCCGGACGGCGGAGGCCGGGGGCCACGCGCCGCCGACCCGGTGGAAGTGGCCCGCCGAGGCCACCTGAGGGTGCTGCGCTCACCGGACTCCTGAGGCCGCCGCCTGAGGCTCTGCCCGGCCGGGTAGTTTGGGCGGTCCGCAAAGACCCCAGGAGGACCGGCCGTGGTTGCTGATCTGTCGCAGCTCGTCAAGGCGTACGACGTGCGCGGAGTGGTGCCCGACCAGTGGGACGAAACGCTGGCCGAACTCTTCGGATCCGCGTTCGTTCAGGTCACGGCCGCCGACGCGATCGTGATCGGCCACGACATGCGCCCCACGTCACCGGGGCTCGCCGGCGCGTTCGCCCGGGGTGCGGCGGCCCGGGGCGCGGACGTCACGCTCATCGGCCTCTGCTCGACGGACCAGCTGTACTACGCGTCGGGGGCCCTCGGCCTCCCCGGGGCGATGTTCACGGCCTCGCACAACCCGGCGCGGTACAACGGCATCAAGATGTGCCGGGCGGGCGCCGCCCCGGTCGGCCAGGACACCGGCCTCGCCGAGATCCGCACCCTGGTCGAGCAGTGGTCGGAAGGAGCCCCGAAGCCGGCCGCCGCCCCGACCTCCGGCACGATCACGGAACGCGACACCCTCACCGACTACGCGGCCCACCTCCTCGGCCTGGTCGACCTCAAAACGGTCCGCCCCCTCAAGGTCGTGGTGGACGCGGGCAACGGCATGGGCGGCCACACGGTCCCCACGGTCTTCGAGGGCCTCCCGCTCGACCTCGTACCGATGTACTTCGAGCTGGACGGGAGCTTCCCCAACCACGAGGCCAACCCCCTCGACCCCGAGAACATCGTCGACCTCCAGGCCCGCGTCCTCGCCGAGGGCGCCGACCTCGGCCTCGCCTTCGACGGCGACGCGGACCGCTGCTTCGTGGTCGACGAGCGGGGCGCGGGCGTCTCTCCCTCCGCGATCACCGCCCTGGTCGCCGCCCGTGAGCTGGCCCGCAACGGCGGCGAGGGCATCGTCATCCACAACCTGATCACCTCCTGGTCCGTCCCCGAGGTGGTCCGCGAGAACGGCGGCACCCCGGTCCGCACCCGCGTCGGCCACTCCTTCATCAAGACGGAGATGGCGAGGCACGGCGCGATCTTCGGCGGCGAGCACTCGGCGCACTACTACTTCCGCGACTTCTGGAACGCCGACACGGGCATGCTCGCCGCCCTCCACGTACTCGCCGCACTCGGCGGCCAGCAGAAGCCGCTCTCCGAACTGGTCGCGGAGTACGACCGGTACAGCGGCTCAGGCGAGATCAACTCCACCGTCGCCGACCAGACCGCCAGCCTGGCCACGGTCAGGAAGGTCTACGGCGCCCGCGACGGCATCACCTTCGACGACCTGGACGGCCTCACGGTCACGGCCGCCGACTGGTGGTTCAACCTCCGCGCCTCGAACACGGAACCGCTGCTGCGCCTGAACGTCGAGGCGAGGGACGAGAAGACGATGGCGGCGGTACGCGACGAGGTCCTGACCTTGATCCGCAAAGCCTGAACCAGCCAGGAGCCGCTCCGGCCCCGCTCGGCGCCTTCGCCGTTCGCACCCCGCGCCAACTGGGCTCGGCCCAACCTGACCTGGCTCAACCTGGCCCGGCCCAACCTGGCCCGGCCCGGCCCAACCTGGCCTGGCCCACCCCAACCCGGCCCGCCCCAACCCGGCCGACCCCTCCCGAACCTGGCCCGGCCCAACCTGGCCTGGCCCGGCCCGGCCCGGCCTGGCCCGGCCCGGCCTGGCCTGGCCTGGCCTGGCCCAACCTGGCCTGGCCCGGCCCGGCCCGCCCCAACCCGGCCGACCCCTCCCGAACCTGGCCCGGCCCAACCTGGCCCGGCCTGGCCTGGCCCGGCCCAACCTGGCCTGGCCCGGCCCAACCTGGCCTGGCCCAACCTGGCTTGGCCCGGCCCCAGTTGGCCCGCCCCACCCAACCCGCCCCACCCCAACCCGGCCCGCCCCAACCCGGCCGACCCCTCCCGAACCTGGCCCGGCCCAACCTGGCCCGGCCCAACCTGGCCTGGCCTGGCCTGGCCTGGCCTGGCCCGTCCCGGCTCAACCTGGCCTGGCCCAACCTGGCCCGGCCTGGCCCCAGTTGGCCCACCCCGCCCCAACCCGGCCCACCCCTCCCGAACCTGGCCCGCCCCACCCCAACCCACCCCAACCCGCCCCCTTCCCTCTTCGGCCCACCCCGCCCCACCCCCTTCCCACCCCACCCTCTTCGCTCTTCGGCCCCGCTCTTTCCAGCCCCTCCGGCGTTTGAGGAGCGGGGTCCGGGGCGGAGCCCCGGTTACGGGAAGGGGCGGGGCGGGGAGAAGCACGCCGCAGGCGTCCACCCCCGCCACATGCACGCGCACCCACGCCCCGCCCCCACCCGCACGGCACCCCCACCCGCACGGCACCCCCACCCGCACGGCACCCACCCACCCCCATCCCCCGTTTCACCCCCCGGCCAGGCCGCGCCCCCTCCACCCCAGCGGTAGGCTGACGACGCCTGATCCACGCGGATCGGAACTCGCATGCTCGAAGGGACTCACCCCATGGCGCTCGAAGCCGGCCTCCTGGAGATCCTGGCCTGCCCTGCCTGCCACTCCCCGCTCGACGACCGTTCGGCGGCCGACAGCCCCGAGCTGGTCTGCACGGGCGACGACTGCGGCCTGGCCTACCCGGTCCGGGACGGCATCCCGGTCCTTCTCGTCGACGAGGCGCGCCGCCCCGCCTGACCGCGAGCGACACGCGCACGGGCAGGACGACGCGGGGGACGGCCCCGGCAGCGCACGACAGCCGGCCCGACCGCATGCCGGCGCCCCCGTTCGGCACCGCGCCCGCCCCGGAGGCCACACCACCGCGCCCGTACCCGTGACCGCAGCCCGCACCCCGCCCGGTGATCGGAGGCCCACCGCCATGCTCGACGAGTCCTTGCTCGACGCCCCGGAAGCCCTGGCCCGAGCCGACCGCCGCGATCTGCTGCGCGGCGCCGCCGAGGCAGGCGCCCGGGTCCGTACCGCCGCCCGGCACGCCGCCGAGGCCGGCATCGGCGGCCTGAACCCGGAGGGCCGGCCGCGGGCCGTCCTCGTCGCGGGCCCCGGCACCGCCGCCTCCGGGGTCGCCGACCTGATCGGCGCACTGGCGGGCGCGGCCGCCCCCGTCGTACGCATCCACCCCACGGGTGTGGCCCCCGCCCCCGGCGCCCTCCGCTGGGCGCTGCCCGGCTGGGCCGGATCCGTGGACCTGCTCCTCATCGCGACCGCCGACGGTTCCGAACCGGGCCTCGCCCTGCTCGCCGAGCAGGCCTACCGTCGCGGCTGCACCGTCGTAGCCGTCGCCCCCACCCGCTCACCGCTGCGCGAGGCGGTCGACGGGGTGCACGGCCTGGTCGTCCCGATGGCCGCCGCCCCGTACGGCGAGTACGACGCTGAGACCTCCGCCGCCGGCCCCGGCACCCTGTGGGCCCTGCTCACCCCCCTGCTGGCCCTCCTGGACCGGGTCGGCCTGGTGACCGCGCCTCCCGAGGACCTGCAGAAGGTGGCGGACCGCCTGGACCGCACCGCGGAACGCTGCGGCCCGGCCATCGCCACGTACAGCAACCCGGCCAAGACACTCGCCGCCGAGCTCGCCGACAGCCTGCCGCTGCTGTGGACGGAGGGCGACGCCGCGGGCCCGGTAGGACGCCGCTTCGCCGCCGTGCTGTCCGAGCTCGCCGGCCGCCCCGCCCTGACGGCGGAACTGCCCGAGGCGCTGCCCTCGCACGGCACGCTCCTCACCGGGGACTTCGCGGCGGGCGCGGACCCCGACGACTTCTTCCGCGACCGGGTCGACGAGGGCGAGACGCTGAGGGCCCGGGTCGTCCTGCTCCGGGACCGCCCGACGGGAGGCCTCAGCGCCTACCCGGCGGCCCGGGAGCTGGCACTCGGCCACGACACTCCCGTGAGCGAGCTGGAGCCGGAGGAGGGCAGCGCACTGGAGGCCGTGGCCGAACTGCTCGCGATCACCGACTTCGCAGCGGTCTACCTGTCACTGGCCTCGGCCCCCCAGCCCTGACAGAAACAGCCGGACACCGGAACAGCACGCACAAGGGCCGCGACCCCCAGGGAAACGAACCCTCCCAGGAAACCCAGGAAACCCAGGGCGGCCAGGGCGGCCAGGGCGGCCAGGTCGGCCAGGGCCAGGAAACCCAAGGCGCCAGGGAGGCCAGGAATCCCAGAGAGAGAAGGGAACCCCCTCAGCCCCCCGGGACCGTGTCACCCCCCGGCCACCCCCACGACCCCAGGACCTCACGTAACACTGGTACCCCTGGTGCCACACTCACCCACCCCGCCCCACCCGAGGACGACTCCATGGACCGGCTGTCCAACACCGTGCGCCCCTACGCCTGGGGGTCCACCACGGCCATTCCCGCCCTGCTCGGCATCGCCCCCACCGGCGAACCACAGGCCGAGATGTGGATGGGAGCCCACCCCGGAGCACCCTCACGCATCACCCGTACCACCGCGTCCGGTGAGACGGAGCTGGCCCTCACCGAGGCCATCGACGCCGACCCGGAGGGAGAGCTCGGCGCACCGACGGTCACCCGGTTCGGCCCCCGCCTCCCGTTCCTCCTGAAACTCCTCGCCGCCGGCGCCCCCCTCTCCGTCCAGGTCCACCCGAACCTGGAGCAGGCCCGCGAGGGCTACGCCGACGAAGAGGCCCGGGGCGTCCCGATCGACGCCCCGCACCGCACGTACAAGGACGCGAACCACAAGCCCGAACTCATCTGCGCCCTCACCCCCTTCGACGGGCTGTGCGGCTTCCGCAGTCCCACCGACGCGGCGGACGCGATGGAGGCGCTGGGAGTCGACTCCCTCAAGCCGTACGTGGACCTCCTCCGCGCCCACCCCGAGGAAGCGGCCCTCCGCGAGGTGCTCACAGCGATCCTCGGCGCGGAACCGGCGGAGATGGCCGAGACCGTTACGGAGGCGGCGGCCGCCGCCGAACGCCTCGGCGGCGCCCACGCCCCGTACGCCCGCATCGCCCACCACTTCCCCGGCGACCCCGGGGTCCTGGCCGCGATGCTGCTGAACCATGTGCGACTCCAGCCCGGAGAAGCCCTGTTCCTCGGCGCGGGCGTCCCGCACGCCTATCTCGACGGCCTCGGCGTCGAGATCATGGCCAACTCGGACAACGTGCTGCGCTGCGGCCTGACCCCCAAGCACATTGACGTCCCCGAACTCCTGCGGATCGTCCGGTTCGAGGCCACCGAGCCCGGCGTGCTGCGCCCGGAGGCGGCCCCGTCGGGCGAGGAGCTCTACGAGACCCCCGCCGACGAGTTCGCCCTGTCCCGCTACACCCTCGCCCCAGGGGCGGACCCCACCGAACTGACCGCCCCCACGCCCCAGATCCTGCTCTGCACGGCGGGCTCGGTCACCGTCGGCGAACTCGCCCTCGCACCGGGGGAGTCCGCGTACGTTCCGGCCGACGAGACTGTCGTGGCGGCGGGACCGGGAACACTCTTCCGGGCCACCGTGGCGGCCTGACCCACGGACCGTCCCGACGGCTGCAACAATGTGCCGCCTCACCGCGGCGGCACCTGCCGCGCACCGACGAAGGGACACCACGCACTCATGAGCGCGTCAGGCGGAACCAAGGCGATCGTGGCGGCACTCGTCGCCAACCTCTCGATCGCCGTGGCCAAATTCGTAGCGTTCCTCTTCAGTGGTTCCTCGTCGATGCTCGCGGAGAGCGTCCACTCGCTCGCCGACTCGGGCAACCAGGGACTCCTGCTGCTCGGCGGCAAGAAGGCGAAGCGCGAAGCCACTCCTCAGCACCCCTTCGGCTACGGGCGCGAGCGCTACATCTACGCGTTCCTCGTCTCCATCGTCCTCTTCTCGGTCGGTGGCATGTTCGCGGTCTACGAGGGCTACGAGAAGATCAAGAACCCGCACGAGATCGAGGCCTGGTACTGGCCGGTCGGGGTCCTGACCTTCGCGATCATCGCGGAGATCTTCTCCTTCCGTACGGCGATCCGTGAGTCCAACCAGACGCGCGGCGACCGGTCCTGGACCGAATTCGTCCGCCATTCCAAGGCGCCCGAGCTCCCGGTCGTCCTCCTGGAAGACCTCGGCGCGCTCGTCGGCCTGATCCTGGCGCTCGCGGGCGTCGGCCTCGCCCTCGGCACCGGCAACGGCGTCTGGGACGGCATCGGCACCCTCTGCATCGGCATCCTGCTGATCCTCATCGCGATCGTCCTCGCCGTCGAGACGAAGTCCCTCCTGCTCGGCGAGTCCGCCGGTATCGAGGACGTCGAGAGGATCAAGGCGGCCGTGGTGGACGGCGATACCGTCACCCGCATCATCCACATGCGCACCCTCCACCTCGGCCCCGAGGAACTGCTGGTCGCCGCCAAGATCGCGGTCCGGCACGACGAGACCGCGACCGAGGTCGCCGACGCCATCAACGCCGCCGAGAACCGCATCCGGGCAGCGTGCCCGATCGCCCGGGTGATCTACCTGGAGCCGGACATCTACAACGCGCAGGCCGCGGTGACCGGAACCAACCCGGGCAAGGCCACCGAGGCCCCGGAAACGGGACCCGAGCCGGGCGAGGGCCCGGCCTCGAAGGATTCCGGCCACTGACCCACCGCGCATCGGCCCCGATCGGCCCGGTGACCCCTCACACACGTTCTTCTCCACGAACGGGCTGGGGCTCAATGGGCCGTTCGGTGTAGATTCGGATACGGATAACAGACGTCGCTGCTGATGGCGGTCGACCGGCTGGCGGAAGCGAGCCGGGCGAGGGACAGAGGGCCTCCGACGGACTGCACTGCGAACCCCCGGGCATTCGTGTGCCCGCCGCGCCGCAGAGTCAGCCCAGAGAAAGCCCACCCTCGACCCATCACGAGGAGCAGCCCGTTATGACGACGGCCACCAACCGCCAGGACTTCAAGGTCGCCGACCTCTCCCTCGCCCCCTTCGGGCGCAAGGAGATCACGCTCGCCGAGCACGAGATGCCCGGCCTGATGTCGATCCGTAAGGAGTTCGCCGCCGCTCAGCCGCTGGCCGGCGCCCGGATCACCGGTTCGCTGCACATGACCGTGCAGACCGCCGTGCTCATCGAGACCCTCGTCGCCCTGGGTGCCGATGTCCGCTGGGCCTCCTGCAACATCTTCTCCACCCAGGACCACGCCGCCGCGGCCATCGCGGTCGGTCCGAACGGCACTCCGGAAGCCCCTGCGGGCATCCCGGTCTTCGCCTGGAAGGGCGAGACGCTGGAGGAGTACTGGTGGTGCACGGAGCAGGCCCTGACCTGGCCGAACACCCCGACCGGCGGCCCGAACATGATCCTGGACGACGGTGGTGACGCCACCCTCCTCGTCCACAAGGGTGTGGAGTTCGAGAAGGCCGGCGCCGCCCCGGACCCGTCGACGGCGGACAGTGAGGAGTTCGCCCACATCCTCACCCTGCTGAACCGCACGCTCGGCGAGGCCCCGCAGAAGTGGACCCAGCTCGCGTCCGAGATCCGCGGTGTCACCGAGGAGACGACGACGGGTGTGCACCGCCTGTACGAGATGCACCGTGACGGTTCCCTCCTGTTCCCCGCGATCAACGTGAACGACGCGGTGACCAAGTCGAAGTTCGACAACAAGTACGGCTGCCGCCACTCCCTCATCGACGGCATCAACCGCGCCACCGACGTCCTGATCGGCGGCAAGACCGCAGTCGTCCTCGGCTACGGCGATGTGGGCAAGGGCTGCGCGGAGTCCCTGCGCGGCCAGGGCGCCCGGGTGATCATCACGGAGATCGACCCGATCTGCGCGCTGCAGGCGGCCATGGACGGCTACCAGGTCGCCACGCTGGACGATGTCGTGGAGCAGGGGGACATCTTCGTCACCACGACGGGCAACAAGGACATCATCATGGCCAAGGACATGGCCCGGATGAAGCACCAGGCGATCGTCGGGAACATCGGCCACTTCGACAACGAGATCGACATGGCCGGCCTCGCGAAGATCGACGGCATCGTCAAGGACGAGGTCAAGCCCCAGGTCCACACCTGGACGTTCCCCGACGGCAAGGTCCTCATCGTCCTGTCCGAGGGCCGCCTCCTCAACCTGGGCAACGCGACCGGGCACCCGTCCTTCGTGATGTCCAACAGCTTCGCCGACCAGACCCTCGCGCAGATCGAGCTGTTCACGAAGCCCAAGGAGTACCCCACCGACGTGTACGTGCTGCCCAAGCACCTGGACGAGAAGGTCGCCCGACTCCACCTCGACGCCCTGGGCGTCAGGCTCACGACGCTGCGCCCCGAGCAGGCGGCGTACATCGGTGTCCAGGTTGAGGGCCCGTACAAGCCCGACCACTACCGCTACTGATCCCTCCGCGGTAGCTGATCCACCCTCGGCGTTCGGGAGGCCGGCTCGGTCGTGAGGAAGCCGAGACTGGAATCCATACCTTGTCGCTCAGCGAAGACGAGACGACCTGCTGCGCTTTCCATTGCGCGTCGGCGC